>CAHJWU010000003.1 GCA_903643085.1 Rhodospirillales bacterium | reverse complement strand
CCGAACGCCCACATCGGCGCGAACCAGGTGATCGGCTTGAGCAGCTCGGCGTAGGCGGCGGCCCCGGTACGCGGCGGGCGGGCGACGCTGATCGCCGGGGCGGCGGTGTCCACGCGGCTAATTCTGCTCATTTGTCGCCAGGTCTCCCAGGCCGTAGCGGCGCAGTTTCACGTAGAGGCTCTGCCGGCTGAGCCCGAGCATCTCCGCGGCGGAGGCCCGGTTGTCCCCGGTGAGTTCGAGCGCGGCCTCGATGCAAAGTTTCTCGATCACGTCAGTCGACTCGCGGACGAGATCTTTCAGCGACACGCGGCCGATCAGCTCGGTGAGCTGCTCGATGGAGCGCGGCAGGGTGCGCGCGGCCTGAGACTCCACCTGCAGGCGCGGGCCGATGTTGCGTATGGCGAAGCCGAAGGACGGCTGGCCGCCATTGCCGATCGCCACGGCGGAAATCTCGACCTTTGCCGCGCTGCCGTCCTCGTGGCGCACCGTGGTGGTGAAGAAACGCACCGAGCCGCGCTGGCGCAGGTTGGTGATCAGCACGTCCAGCTCCACGCCGGAGGTGCCCACCCAGCGGTCCAGCGACTCGCCGCGCGCCAGATCCTCGTCGGCCACGCCCGCCAGTTCAAGAAACGCGTTGTTCGCGGTGAGCACGTTGCCGGTGCTGTCGGTAACGACGAAGCCGTCGGGCGCGCTTTCCACCAGGCGCAGCAGCGTGCGTTTCGCATCGGGCGTGCGCTGCGTCTCGTCGGCGGCCTGGGTGATGCGCACCAGCAACAAGGTTGCGTTCTCCTGCCGGAACAGCAGGGCGGAGACCAGCACCGGCGCATCGTCGGCTGCGAGCTTTGCGGTGAACTCCTCGGCACGGCCGTCGGCGCGTATGGCGCCCAGATGTGCGGTCACGCTCTCCACGGTGTCACGCGAGAACAATTGCGCGAGCGTCTGGCCGGAGGGCTTCTCCGCCCGCACGTGAAACAGCTGGCGCGCGGCCGGATTGGCTTCCACCACGCGGTGACGGAAAGGATCGAGGATGACCACCGCCTCGGCGGACATCTGAAACAGCAGACGGTAGCGCGCTTCGACCTCGCGCATGCGCGAATAGTCGCGCTCGAGCGCTTCCTGCGCGGTGACCAGGCGCTGCTGCAGCAACGACATCGCGCGCAGGTCCCGCCCGAACGCCACCGCCCGCCCGTCATGGCCCACCTGCACGGCGCAGTACAGCACAGGCACGGAGGCGCCGTCGGACGTTGCGTGATTGAGATGGCGCCATTTCGGCTTGGCGTGCGGCGTGGCCGCGTCAACCAGCAGGTGGGTGACTTTGGCCACGCTGTCGCTCACCACGGTGCTTGCGAATGTGCGGCCGATCCAGTCCCCGCTCGTGTCGAGGTCGGCGGAAAGCTCCTCGCTCTGGAAAGCCACATCGCGGATCGTGCCGTCCTGATCGACGATCAGCGCAAGGTCCGACGCGGTGGCGATGAGCGTCGCCACGGATTGCGCGTCCAGACTGCCCAGGAAGCTGTCAGGTGAGGCGAATGTTTTCACGAGAGCCGAGATCCTCCATTGCATGACCCGTTCCCGCCTACGCCGTTTCTGCGTGTCTTGTGTGGTCGCTATCCTTGTGGGCGGGGTTTGTCACCGCCAGGAAGACAGGCCGTCTTTGCAAAAGAGACGTGAAACACTCTTGTTCCTGCAATGCCGCGCCGCGCGCAAGGGACACCCGGCTGGTGCACATGCGGGGAGACACAAATCTCCCGGTCGTTGTCGAAAGAGGACTGCTTGCTTGTTTCATCATCGTGCGCCCGCACGCAAACCGACAAGACTTTGCGCCTCCCGGACGGCCTGGCGCCCGTCCACGGCGGTGGCATCCGCGTCGACCATCGCGGCCAGCTGCGGTTGCGCCACGAAAAGCGGGCCGCCGACCATCACGCCCAGCGCCGGATTGCGCGAGCGGCGCCGTATGGCGCGTATGTCTGCCGCCAGCGCCTCCAGCCTGTCACCGCACGCGACGGAGATGCCGACCAGGTCAAAGACGTGTGCGGCCACAAGATCCGCCAGTCCGGCGCTGGATATGACCGGTTCCTGGCGAGTGCTCCAGCCGGCGCGACGGAAAAACTGCGCCACCATCGCCAGGCCGAAGCCGTGCTGCTCGCCCGGCATCTGCACCAGCAGCACGCTTGCCGCCGCCGGCCGCGCGATGACATTGCCGGAAGCCTGACCCAGCAGGCGCATCACGTCGCCCAGGCGTTGCAGGCCGATCGTCACGTCGGTGAACGTGCAGGTGTCGTCCTCCCACATCTCACCCAGGCGTCGCGCGGCCGGGCTCAGGAGGTCCAGCAACAAGGTCTCGGCCGGCGTACCGCCGTCCTGCATCGCCTGGACGTAGGCGCGAGACCCGGCCTGGCTGCCGCCAAGCGCCAGGCTTATCAGGTGGTTCACCTGCGCCTGGCCAAGGCGTCCGGCTCCCGGGACGGCGCGCGGTGCTTCCTGCCGGCGGCGGGCCACCAGCAAATAGGGCATTACCTTATCCTGCACGGTGCGTACCAGCTGATCCTGCACGGTGCGCGCCAACGCACCCTGGCGGCGCGGGACGGCATCGGCGATGGCGCGCAAGGGGCGGCTTTCGCCGGACAAACCGCCTGCCAGCCGCATCGTTTCGGTGTCCGGGCAAGTCACTTCGAATGCCGGCTGAGATCGCATTGGCGCCATCGCCCCTGTGTGCCCGCATTCAGAGCTTCGTCCGCAAAAAGTGTCAAGCTAGATTTACGTAAGGTTTGCTTGACAGTCGTTCGCGGCCGGCCTTAGCCTTTCTCCAGGCGCGGCACATGTCTCCCGGGACATCGCCCGGACAGCCAGCCCGGGGAAGGATCGTAGGACGATGTTGGCATTCTCGGCGTTGGAGCGGCTGGTCGGGTCGGTCGATAGCTGCCCCTGGGGCGCCACCACGGGTCGCCACGTGCGGGATTTCGACGCGCGGGCGCACGCGGCGACCCGGGGCAACGCCGCGCGTCCGCTCTACACGCCAGAGGAGAAGCGGCGCCGTGACGCCTCGCCCTGGACCCTCGTGCAGGGCGTGCTGGCGCCGGCGCAGTTCGCAGTCTTCCTGATCAGCCTGGGGTTTGTTTTGCATTACCTGGCAGCCGGCAGCGGCGAGATGGCGGCCACCGCCTCGGTGCTGGCGAAAACCTTCGTTCTCTACACGATCATGGTGACGGGCGCGATCTGGGAGAAGGAGATCTTCGGGCGTTACCTGTTCGCACCTGCCTTCTTCTGGGAAGACGCGATGAGCATGATCGTCATCGGGCTGCACACGGCCTACGTGGCGGCGCTGCTGTCGCACGCGCTGGACACGCAGCATCTGATGCTCCTGGCGCTCGCGGCCTACGCCTGCTACGTGGTCAACGCCGCGCAGTTCGTGCTGAAGCTGCGCGCCGCGCGCCTCGCCGAAAAGGATCCCTGGCACCAGGCCGCCCACGGCATGAGGCAGGCGTGATGTCTGCCACTCTCCAGGTGCCGACGGGCACCGGATGCCTGGATGCACCGGTATTGCGCGAGCGCGGCCAGCGCGAGGTGTTCTGCGGGCTGACCGGGATCGTCTGGCTGCACCGCAAGATTCAGGACGCGTTCTTCCTCGTGGTGGGCAGCCGCACCTGCGCGCATCTCATACAATCCGCCGCCGGCGTCATGATCTTTGCAGAGCCACGCTTCGCCACCGCGATCATCGACGAGCGCGACCTGGCGGGCCTGGCCGACGCCAACGACGAGCTGGACCGTGTGGTGGCGCAGTTGCTGGCGCGGAGGCCGGAGATAAAGCTGCTGTTCCTGGTGGGCTCCTGTCCGTCGGAGGTGATCAAGCTGGACCTCTCGCGCGCCGCGGAACGCCTGTCGCAGACGCACATGCCGGACGTGCGCGTGCTGAACTATTCAGGCAGCGGCATAGAGACCACGTTCACCCAGGGCGAGGATGCCTGCCTGGCCGCACTCGTGCCGATAATGCCGCGAATCGCTGCCGGCGCGCAGCCTTCGCTGCTGGTGGTGGGCGCGCTGGCCGAAGTGGTGGAAGATCAGTTCCGCCGCATGTTCGCCGCCATGGGGATCGAGCGCGTCAGCTTCCTGCCGCCGCGCCGCTCCGTGGACCTGCCAGGCGTGGGGCCGGACACGGTGATGCTGCTGGCCCAGCCTTTCCTGGCGGACACCGCGCGGGCGCTGGAAGCGCGTGGCGCCACCCACCTGTCCGCGCCGTTCCCGCTTGGCGAAGAGGGCACCACCGCCTGGCTACATGCGGCGGCCGAGTCGTTCGGCGTGCCGGCCGCGCGTTTTGCCATGGCCACGGACCCATCGCGCCAGCGTGCTTCGGCCGCGCTCGCGGTTGCGCAGAAGAAGCTGGCAGGCAAACGCATCTTCTTCTTCCCCGACAGCCAGCTCGAGCTCCCGCTCGCCCGGTTCGTATCGCGCGAATTGGGCATGAAGCTGGTTGAGGTGGGCACGCCCTACCTGCACCGCGACCACATGACACCAGAACTCGCTCTGCTGCCGCAGAGCACGTTTCTGAGCGAGGGCCAGGACGTGGACAGGCAGCTCGACCGCTGCCGCGCCGCGCGGCCGGACATCGCGGTGTGCGGACTGGGGCTGGCCAATCCGCTCGAGGCCGAAGGCATCACCACGAAATGGTCGATCGAACTGCTGTTCACGCCGATACAGGGCTACAACCAGGCGAGCGACCTGGCGGAACTGTTCGCGCGCCCGCTGCTGCGCCGCACGAAACTGGCGGTCTGACACGATGCAACTGACGCTCTGGACCTACGAGGGCCCGCCGCATGTGGGGGCCATGCGCGTGGTGACCGCCATGCGCGGCGTGCACTACGTGCTGCACGCGCCGCAGGGCGACACCTACGCGGACCTGCTGTTCACCATGATCGAGCGGCGCGCGGCGCGTCCGCCGGTGACGTACACGACATTCCAGGCGCGCGATCTCGGCGGCGATACGGCCGAGCTTTTCAAATCCGCCGCGCGCGACGCCTACGAGCGGTTCCGGCCGCAGGCATTGCTCGTGGGCGCGTCGTGCACCGCCGAGCTGATTCAGGACGATCCGGGCGGACTGGCGCGCGCGCTGAACCTGCCAGTGCCTGTGGTGGCCGTGGAACTGCCGGCCTACCAGAAGAAGGAGAACTGGGGCGCCGCGGAGACTTTCTACCAGCTGGTCCGCGCCTTTGCGAAGCCGCGCACCAGGCCTGCGGGTGGGCGGCCGAGCTGCAACATCCTCGGGCCGTGCGCATTGGGGTTCCGCCATCGGGACGATGTGCGCGAGATCACCAAGCTGCTTGGGGCGTTGGGCGTTGATGTGAACGTGACGGCGCCGGAGGGTGCCGCACCTGCTGATATGACGCGCCTGGCGGACGCCGATTTCAACGTGGTCCTATACCCGGAAATCGGCATGCAGGCGGCATCCTGGCTGCAGCGGAACTTCCAGCTTCCCTACACCAAAACGGTCCCGATCGGTGTCGGCGCCACGCAGGACTTCATCGCTGAAGTGGCCGCCCTTGCCGGCGTCGCTGTTCCGGACTCGCTGTCGGCGGCCGGGTCCAACCTGCCTTGGTATTCCCGCTCGGTCGACTCCACGTACCTTACCAACAAGCGCGTCTTCATCTTCGGCGACGCAACACATGTGGTGGCCGCTGCCCGCATCGCCAGCGAGGAGATGGGCTTCGAAGTCGTGGGCCTCGGCACCTACAGCCGCGAGTTCGCCCGCGAAGTGCGTGATGCGGCCAAGCGCTACGGTGTGGACGCGCTGATCACCGACGACTACCTCGACGTGGAGTCGAGGGTCACCGAGTTGCGGCCGGAACTGGTGCTGGGCACGCAGATGGAACGCAACATCGCCAAACGGCTCGGCATTCCGTGCGCCGTGATATCCGCACCGGTGCACGTGCAGGATTTCCCGGCGCGCTACTCGCCGCAAATGGGCTACGAGGGTGCGAACGTGCTGTTCGACTCGTGGGTGCATCCGCTCATGATGGGCCTGGAGGAACACCTGATCACGATGTTCCGC
The DNA here is from genome assembly GCA_903643085.1 of Rhodospirillales bacterium. Taxonomy (GTDB): domain Bacteria; phylum Pseudomonadota; class Alphaproteobacteria; order Acetobacterales; family Acetobacteraceae; genus BOG-908. Next base: position 24,662 of record CAHJWU010000003.1, on the reverse strand, counting down.
GAGGATTTCGAGTTCTCCGCCGACGCGGCGCCTTCGCATCTCGGCGGCGCCGTGAAGAAATTGCCCGAAACGATTTTGCAGGCGGCCAATCCTGCAAAGGATACGGAACGTCGCTGGTCTGCGGAAGCCGAAGCGGAACTCGGCAAGATACCGTTCTTCGTCCGTGGCAAGGCCCGGCGCAATACGGAGAGTTTTGCACAGGAGCGTGGTTTGGCGACGATCACCATCGACACCCTGTACGACGCGAAAGCCCATTATGCGCGCTGACACCGTTCCGCTGCGCGTCGTCATCGTCACCATGGACAGCCATCTGTCCGACGCTGCCGCACGCGCGGAAGACACGCTGCGTGCCGAGATCCCCGGGCTGACTCTGGTGGTGCACGCCGCCGACGAATGGGGCTCGGACGCTGACGCGCTGGCCGCCTGCCACGCGGACATCGCGCAAGGCGACATCATCATCGCCACCATGCTGTTCCTGGAAGACCACGTTTGCGCCGTGCAGCCGGCGCTGGCCATGCGCCGGCTGCATTGCGACGCCATGCTGTGCTGCATGTCCGCCGGAGAGATCACGAAGCTGACGAAACTCGGCCGCTTCGACATGTCCCAGGAGGCCACCGGCGCACTGGCCATGCTGAAGAAATTGCGCGGCAAGCCGGCTGGAAGCGGTTCAGCCGAAGCCTCCAGCGGGGCGGCGCAGATGCGCATGCTGAAGCGGCTGCCCAAGCTGATGCGTTTCATCCCCGGCACCGCGCAGGACGTGCGCGCCTACTTCCTCGCTTTGCAATATTGGCTGGCCGGTTCGCAGGAGAACGTCACCAATTTGGTGCGCATGCTGGTCGAGCGTTACGCGGCCGGCGAGCGTGCGCCTTCGCTGACGCTTGCGAAGGTGGAAGCGCCGATCGAATATCCGGATGTCGGGCTGTATCACCCGCGTGCGCCTGGGCGTATCGTCACCAGCGTGGACAAGCTGCCCGCCTGGGGCGCTCGCGGCACGGTGGGGCTTCTGCTGCTGCGCTCGTACCTGCTGGCCGGCAATGCACGCCACTATGACGGCGTGATCGCGGCGCTGGAACAGCGCGGCCTGCGCGTGATCCCCGCTTTCGCCAGCGGCCTGGACCAGCGCCCGGCGATCACCAGCTACTTTTTGCGCGACGGCGCGGTCACGGTGGATGCCGTCGTCTCGCTCACCGGATTTTCGCTGGTGGGAGGCCCCGCCTACAACGATCGCGACGCGGCCGAACAGCAGCTTGCGGCGCTGGACGTGCCCTACATCACCGCACATCCCGTCGAGTTCCAGACGTTGCAATCCTGGCAGGAAGACCCGCGCGGTCTGCTGCCGGTGGAGACCACGATCATGGTCGCCATTCCCGAGCTGGACGGCGGGACATTGCCGATGACCTACGGCGGCCGTTGCGGCCGCGCGCAGACCGCTCATCCTTGCGAAGGCTGCGACGGCCAGCAATGCCGCAGCATGGTCGCCCACCCGGAACGCGCGGCCATGCTCGCTCAGCGCGTGGAAAAGCTCGTGCGCCTGCGTCGCGCGAAGCGGGCCGACCGCAAGATCGCAGCCGTGCTGTTCAACTTCCCGCCGAACGCGGGCGCCACAGGCACCGCCGCCTATCTCGCGGTGTTCGCCTCCCTGCACAACACGCTGCTGGGTCTCAAACAGGCCGGCTACAGCGTGGACGTGCCCGACAGCGTGGACGCCCTGCGCGCCGCCATCTTTGAGGGCAACGCCGCCTTGCACGGCACGGACGCAAACGTCGCCGTACGCATCTCCACCGACGACCACGTGCGGGCGCAGAGCTGGCTGTCGGACATCGAAGGCCAGTGGGGCCCCGCACCGGGCCGCCAGCAGAGCAACGGCAGCTCCCTCTTCATCCTCGGCGCGCAGTTCGGCAACGTCTTCGTCGGCATCCAGCCCGCCTTTGGCTACGAGGGCGACCCGATGCGGCTGTTGTTCGAGCGCGGCTTCGCGCCCACGCATGCCTTTGCCGCGTTCTACCGCTGGATAAGCCAGGATTTCGGCGCCCACGCGGTGCTGCATTTCGGCACGCACGGCGCGCTGGAGTTCATGCCAGGCAAGCAGGCCGGCCTGTCCGCGGAATGCTGGCCGGACCGGCTGATCTCGGACCTGCCGAACTTCAACCTGTACGCCAGCAACAACCCGTCGGAGGGCATGATCGCCAAGCGTCGTGCCAACGCGACGCTGATCAGCTATCTGACCCCGCCCACCGCGGCGGCCGGCCTGTATCGCGGCCTGGTGGATCTGAAGGCGTCGCTGGATCGCTGGCGCGCGCTGGAGCCGGACGCGGATGCCGACCAGCGCACGATGCTTGCCGCGCTCATCCAGACGCAGGCGGCCACGCTGGATCTCGCACCCGCCGAACCGGAATGGACGGACGCCGACGCGTGCACCGAGAGCCAGCGCCTCGGCGCCGCCCTGCTGGAACTGGAATACACGCTCATCCCGCACGGCCTGCACGTGATCGGGCAGCCGCCGAACGCGGAAGAACGCGCCGGCATGCTGGACGCGGCCAACATCGCCCCGGGCGAGGAGCGCGACCGCCTGGAGACGCTGCTGGCCACCGACCACGAAATCCCCGCCATCATACACGCCCTTGACGGCGGCTATGTGCGCCCGGCCCCGGGCGGCGACCTGCTGCGCAACACCGCCGTGCTGCCCACCGGCCGCAACCTGCACGGCTTCGACCCTTTCCGCCTGCCGAGCGCCTTCGCCTGCCAGGACGGCGCGCGCCAGGCGGACCGCCTGATCGCGCGGCACGCCGAAGCCGGCACGCCGTATCCGGAAACCATAGCGATGGTTCTCTGGGGCACCGACAACCTCAAATCCGAAGGCGGCCCGATCGCACAGGCGCTCTGGCTGATGGGCGCCGCCCCGCGCTTCGACGGTTACGGCCGCCTGGCCGGCGCGCAACTGATCCCGCTGGCCGAGCTGGCCCGTCCCCGCATCGACGTGATTCTGACGCTGTCAGGCATCTTTCGCGACCTGCTGCCGCTGCAGACCAAGCTGCTGGCCGAAGCGGCGCTGCTAGCCGCGAATGCGGACGAGCCCGTCACGCAGAACCACATACGCCGCCACGCCCTGTCCTTCCTGGCAGCACATGGCGGCACGATGGAGCAGGCGGCTTTGCGTGTGTTCGGCAACGCGGACGGCGCTTACGGCGCCAACGTCAACCAGATGGTCGGCGCCGGCGTGTGGAACGACGAGGACGAGCTGGCCGACGCCTATGTCAGCCGCAAGGGTTTTGCCTACGGCGTGAATGGCCGGCCCGAGAAGCAGACCACCGTGCTCAGCCACGTGCTGGCCAGCGTGGACGTCACCTACCAGAACCTCGACAGCATCGAGCTCGGCGTCACCACGGTCGATCATTACTTCGACACGCTGGGCGGCATCACCCGCGCCGTGCGGCGCGCGCGCGGCGGCACCGCGGCCGCCGTCTATATCGGCGACCAGACACGCGGTGACGGCACCGTACGCACGCTCAGCGAACAGGTGAACCTGGAGACGCGCACGCGCGCGCTCAACCCGAAATGGTATGAAGGCCTGCTGAAGCACGGCTACGAGGGCGTGCGCGAGATCGACGCACATGTGACCAACACGCTCGGCTGGTCCGCCACCACGGGCGAGGTTTCGCCCTGGGTCTATCAGAAGCTTGCGGAAACCTACGTGCTGGATGAGACGATGCGCGAGCGTCTCGCCACGCTGAACCCGAAAGCCTCATTGAAGATCGCCAACCGTCTCATCGAGGCGACGGAGCGGAAATACTGGTCGCCCGATCAGGCGACTCTCGACGCGCTGCGCAGCGCGGGCGAGGATCTGGAAGACAGACTTGAAGGCGTTGGCACGGAGATGGCAGCATGAGTGAAACACTTCAGCGTCCGAACAACCTGCTGCGCAAGCGGGATGACGGCGAAGGCAGCGTGCAGGTCCAGCTCGACCCCAACCTCAAGATCGGCACGGCAAAGGTGTTTGCCGTGTACGGCAAGGGCGGCATAGGCAAGAGCACCACGTCGTCCAACCTCTCCGTGGCTTTCAGCAAGCTCGGCAAGCGCGTGCTGCAGATAGGCTGCGACCCGAAGCATGATTCCACCTTCACGCTGACCAAGCATCTGCAGCCGACCGTGATAGACGTGCTGGAGACGGTGAACTTCCATAGCGAGGAGCTGCGCGTCGAGGATTTCGTCTTCCAGGGCTATAACGGCGTGATGTGCGTCGAAGCCGGCGGCCCGCCCGCCGGCACCGGCTGCGGCGGCTACGTCGTCGGCCAGACGGTGAAACTCCTGAAAGAGCACCACCTGCTCGAAGAGACCGACGTGGTGATCTTCGACGTGCTGGGTGACGTCGTCTGCGGCGGTTTCGCCGCCCCGCTGCAACACGCCGACCGCGCGCTGATCGTGGCCGCCAATGATTTCGACAGCATCTTCGCGATGAACCGCATCGTCGCCGCCATCGCCGCCAAGGCGCGCAACTACAACGTCCGCCTCGGCGGCGTCATCTGCAACCGCTCCGCGGCCACCGACCAGGTGGACCGCTACAACGCCGCCACCGGCCTCTCCACGCTGGCGCACTTCCCGGACCTCGACGTGATCCGCCGCTCGCGCCTGAAGAAATCCACGTTGTTCGAAATGGACAGCTCGTCGGAGCTGGAAGCGGTCAAACTCGAATACCTGCGCCTCGCCGCCGCCCTCTGGGCCGGCACCAGGCCGCTCGAAGGCACCCCGCTGAAGGACCGCGAGATATTCGACCTGCTGGGATACGAGTGATGGCCACCGCCACCTACCTCGCCCGGCGCGGCCAGCTCGAACAGTATTTTGACCGCACCGCCGCCGATGCCTGGGCAAAACTCACCTCCGACGCGCCGGTCAGCGGCATACGCGCCACCGTGCGCGCCGGCCGCGACGAGATGCGCAACACGCTGCTCTCCTGGCTGCCGCGGAACCTGCAAGGCGCGCGCCTGCTGGATGCCGGCTGCGGCACCGGCGCGCTCTCGGTGGAGGCCGCGCGACGCGGCGCCAGCGTCACCGCCATCGACCTCTCCCCTACCCTCGTGAACCTCGCTTGCGAACGCACCCCACGCGAGCTGAAGATCGACTTCCAAGTCGGCGACATGACGGCTCCCGCCCTCGGCCAGTTCGATTTCATCGTGGCGATGGACTCGCTCATCCACTACCGCGCGCCGGACATGGCCGCCGCGGTGGCAGCCCTCGCCGCACGCGCCGAGAAATCCGTGCTCTTCACCTTCGCGCCGCGCACGCCGCTGCTCACGCTCATGCACGCCGCCGGCCGCCTGTTCCCGCGCGCGGACCGGGCGCCGGCGATCGAGCCGATCTCGCCGCGCGACATCACACGTCGGCTGTCAACATTGAGGCTGGGGCGGGATCATCGGGTGACGAGCGGGTTCTACATGAGCCATGCGCTCGAGGTTGCCGGGAGGTGAGGCAGGCAAGCAAGCAGTCCTTTTTTGAAAAAAAGGACCAAAAAACTTTTACTACCGCGCATCTGCAGCAGTCGCGTGCGTCAGAAAACACGCGCGAAGCTGCAGCGTCGAGGAGACAAAAGTTTTTTGGTTCTTTTTTTCAAAAAAGAACTGCTTCCTTGCCTTCCCTGAACCGCAAGCTAGCCGGCAAATGGAGCAGCGTGGGCACCAACTTCCTCCCCTTCGCCGACGCCGCCACCGCGGACATGCCGCTCTCCCGCCTCCTGCGCCTGTCGCTGTTCCAGGTAACGGTCGGCATGGCCGCCGTCCTGCTCATCGGCACGCTCAACCGCGTCATGATCGTCGAACTTGGCGTGCCCACCTGGCTCGTCGCCATAATGGTCTCGCTGCCGCTGATCTTCGCGCCGTTTCGCGCGGTGGTCGGCTTCCGCTCGGACAACCACCGCTCGGTGCTCGGCTGGAAGCGCGTGCCGTATCTCTGGCTCGGCACCATGCTGCAGTTCGGCGGCTTCGCCATCATGCCGTTCGCGCTCATCATCCTGTCGGGTGACAGTAACGGGCCTGTCATCGTCGGCCAGGCCGCGGCGTCGCTGGCGTTCCTGCTGGTGGGCGCCGGGCTGCACACGGTGCAGACGGTCGGGCTGGCGCTGGCCACAGATCTCACGCCGCCGGAGAAACACCCCAAAGTGGTGGCCCTGCTCTGCATGATGCTGCTGCTAGGCATGGTGGTCAGCGCCGTATTCTTCGGCGCGGCGCTGGTGCATTTCTCGGAAGTCCATCTCGTCCAGTGTATACAGGGTGCGGCCGTCATCACCGTGGTGCTGAACGGCGCGGCACTCTGGAAGCAGGAGCCGCGCCGTCCGTCCGAGACGGCACCGGACCGCGCGCGCCCCAGCTTTTCGCAATGCTGGGTCGAGTTCAACCGTGCAGGCGACGCGCGGCGCCGTCTGGTCGCACTCGGTTTCGGCACCCTGGCGTTCAGCATGCAGGACGTGCTGCTGGAGCCGTATGGCGGCCAGGTGCTGCATCTGACAGTCGGCGCCACCACCGCCTTCACCGCACTACTGGCCGCGGGCGGCCTGGTGGGCTTCGGGCTGGCCGCCAGGCTGCTAGGCCGTGGCATGGACCCTTACCGCCTGGCCTGCCTGGGCGCGGTGGCCGGGCTGTTCGCCTTCTCGGCGTTGATCTTCGCGGCACCCATGCAGTCCACGGCGCTGTTCGCCACCGGCGTGGTCACCATCGGCTTCGGCGCGGGCCTGTTCGCGCATTGCACGCTCACCGCGGCGATGGCCATGGCGGGCGCAGGTCAGATCGGCCTGGCGCTCGGCATCTGGGGCGCCGTGCAGGCCTCTGCCGCCGGCATCGCCGTCGCCAGCGGCGGCCTGATCAGGGACGGCGTCTCCCTGCTCGCTTTGCACGGCCGCCTCGGCTCCGCTCTGGTGGACACCGCGACCGGCTACGGTGTTGTCTACACGATCGAGATCGTGCTGCTGTTCGCCACCCTCATCGCCGCGGGACCGCTGGTGCGCAGCCCGGCACCGCTACGCCGCCCCGGCATCCATCCGCTCGCCAACCTGACCTGAAAAGAGAACATCGCCATGAACCCTGGATACGGCTCCCTTCTTGCCCGTTTCGACGTGGCCCAGCTCGCCATTTACGCCTTCTGGGGGTTCTTTGCCGCCCTGATCTGGTGGCTGCGCCGGGAAGACCACCGCGAGGGCTACCCCATGGTGGCGGACTTCCCCGGCCAGGACGCGCGCGAGTTCCCGACCATACCGCCGCCCAAGCACTTCATCATGGGCGACGGCCACGCGATCGCGGTCCCGCGCGGCGAGAAGCCGGAAGTGTTCGCCGCCGAGCGCGTGCTGCCCTGGCCAGGCGCTCCCTTCGAGCCCACCGGCAACCCGATGCTGGACGGTGTGGGGCCGGCGGCGTACGCGCAGCGCGCCGACGTCCCGGAAGTCGCCTATGACGACGGCCTGCCCAAGATCGTGCCGCTGCGCACGGCCGAGGATTTCTTCCTCTCCAACCAGGACCCGGACCCGCGCGGCTACGTCGTGCTGGGCGGCGACGGCGTGGTCGCCGGCACCGTGGTCGACGCGTGGATCGACCGTTCCGAATACATCGTCCGCTACCTGGAGGTGGAGACCCTGCCGGAGTTCGGCGCCCGCCGCGTGCTGATGCCCACGCATTTCGTCGTGTTCCGCAGCAAGGAGCGCGCCATCAAGGTGAAAGCGATCCTGGCCGCGCATTTCGCAACCGTTCCCGCCCTGAAGGACCCTGACAGCGTGACCACACTGGAGGAAGACAAGATCACCGCCTATTACGGAGGCGGCCTGCTCTACGCGACGCCCGAGCGTTCGAGGCCGCTGCTGTGAGCGCCCGTCACCTCGCCGCACGGCGCAACGGACGCGGCCTGCCGGGCCGTCTGCCAGAAGGCGAGCGCCTGCTCTGGCAGGGCGCGCCCTGCGCCCGCACGCTGCTCGTGCGCGTCTTCCACCTGCGTTTCATGGCAGTTTATTTCGCGCTGCTGCTGATCGCCTCGGCCTGGACCGCGGCCAGGCACGGCGCCTCGGCTCATGCCGTGTGCCTGGTCGTTCTGCACAGGGCCTATCTTGCCGCCGCCGTGTTCGCCCTGGCCGGCGCGTATGCCTGGGCGATCCGGCGCAGCACCACCTACACCGTCACCACGCACCGCGTGGTGGTCAGCGCCGGCCTGGCACTGCCCATCTCTTTCAACCTGCCCTTCGCCGGCGTGACGGCGGCGGGTCTGCGCCAGTATGCCAACGGCGCCGGGGACCTCACCCTGCGCATGCTGCCCAGCGAGAAGCTGTCCTACTTCGTGCTGTGGCCGCATGCCCGCCCGTGGCGCATGGCGCACACCGAGCCGATGCTGCGCTGCATTCCGGACGCGGCCAAAGTGTCCGCGATCCTGGCGCGGGCTTTGGCGGATCACGCGCAGGCGAACCCGGCCGCGGCGGCCGCGCCGAAGCGGGAAGTAAGGCTTGCCAAGCCGTCAATGCATGCGAGGATGGCGCGGGCGTGAAGGAGACCGCCAGGTGAAAACCGTGCAGACCAGCAGTTTTCCACGTGTGCCGCTGTTCGGCGCGGCGGCTCTCGTGGGCTTCGTTCTGCTGGCCGCGATCGCCGGCCGGCTCGGCGGCGGCGGGGTGGAACCACCCGCGGCGAAGGCCACGGCGGAGCGCAGCCTGCGCTTCGCCGACCGCGACGATGGGGCGGTGATCGTCACGCTGGCCGATACCGGGCGCTTGCTGGACGTGATGACGGGCCAGAACGGCTTCCTGAGGGGCACGCTGCGCGGCTTCGCCCGCACACGCCGCGCAGACGGGATCGGCTCCACTGCGCCGTTCCGGCTGACCGGCTACGCCGACGGCCGCCTGGTGCTGCTGGACCCCTCGACAGGCCGCGACGTGGAGCTCGAGGCGTTTGGCAGCGAGAACGAAGCCGTCTTCGTCCGCCTGCTGACGATGCCGGCCCCGGCACAGACCGCCAGCGCCGGCGCGAGTTAGATGGCCGAGACCCTGACCATCGTCTGCGATGTGGACCTGGAGCGCACCGTGGACAGCTTCCACGCTTACGCCGTGCCGGACGGCATAGACATCCGCCCTGGCGATCAGGTGCAGGTGCACGGCCTTCCCGACCGCCTGCAATTCGGCGAAAACCGGCGGTTTCGCACCCAGGCCACCGTCATACGCGCCGGCGCGCTGCGCCGTGCGTGGACGGAGCTCGTCTCCATCTTCGATCTCACCAGCCTCTACGAGGTGGGTTTCATACCCGCCGAGGAGCTGGTTCTGCAGCCCAGGAACACTCCATGAACGCGATCTCCAGGCGCACCGCGCCCAACGACGCCACGCTGTATGCGCAACAAGACACCGTGCTCAGCCCACGGTTCTACACCACCGATTTCGAGGCGATGAGCCGCGTCGACGTCAGCCTGGTGCGCGGCGAGTGGGACGCGCTGATCGCCGAACTGCGCGCCGACCACAACCGCAACCATTTCGTGCAGACAGACGTCTTCAAGCAGGATTTCTCCGCCATGCCGCCGGAGCTGCGGCGCGAGTTCCTGGAGTTTCTGATAAGCTCCGTCACCGCCGAGTTCTCCGGCTGCGTGCTCTACGCCGAAATCAAGAAGCGCATCCCGCAAGGCGACATCCACGACCTGTTCGCCTTCATGGCGCGCGACGAAGCCCGCCATGCCGCCTTCATCAACGAGACGCTGAAGGATTTCGACATAGGCGTAGACCTCAGCTTCCTGACCAAGACGAAGAAATACACCTATTTCCGGCCGAAATTCGTCTTCTACGCGACGTATCTTTCCGAGAAGATCGGCTACGCCCGCTACATCACCATCTTCCGCCATCTGCAGCGCAATCCCGACAGGATGATCCACCCGATCTTCCAGTGGTTCGAGCAGTGGTGCGGCGACGAGTTCCGCCACGGCGAGGCGTTTGCCCTGCTGATGCGCGCCGACCCAAAGCTACTCACCGGCTTCAACTGCCTGTGGATACGCTTTTTCCAGCTCGCCGTGTTCGCCACGATGTACGTGCGCGACCACGCGCGTCCTGCGTTCCACGCGGCGCTGGGCGTGGACCCCACGGAATACGACATGACCGTGTTCCGCATCACCACGGAGATCTGCAAGCAGGTGTTCCCGGTGACGCTCGACCTGGACAACCCGGCCTTCCTGCGCGGCCTGGAGCGCTTCCGCGTGATCACCGAGCGCAAGGCGGCGGCGCGGGCGCGTGGCGGGTTTACGGGCAAGGTCCAGAACCTGGCTCTGACGGTTTCGGCCGGTGTCAATTTCGTGCGCATGTATGTGTTGCCGGCGAACAGCGCGGCTTTGCCTGGGCAGGTTCGCCTGGCTGCTTCGTGGTGAGGCAAACAAGCAAGGCCTTCTTTTTTGAAGAAAAGAAGCAAAGAACTTTTTACTCCGCTGTCGCGGACCTTTTCGGAAAGTCGCCGATAGGGAGCAAAAGTCTTTTGCTTCTTTTCTTCAGAAAAGAAGGCCTTTCTTTCTGATGCCCACCTGGCTGACCCCCGCCGCCTATTGCCTGTTCGTCTGGTGGTTCTCCACCGGCCTGATCGTGTTCCTTAACAACCTCCCGCCCCGCACCTTCCCCTGGAGTTTCGGCGGGTTCTCGGTGGTGGCCACCATCTCGCTCTATCGCTTAGCCGAGTCCAGCCATGACATTTCGCTCACCGGTGCCTACGCCGCCTTCACCTACGGCGTGCTCGTCTGGGGCTGGCACGAGATGGCCTTTTTCATGGGTTTCCTGACCGGCACGCGCACCACCGCGTGCTCGGCCGGCGCGCAGGGCTGGCGGCGCTTCCGCCAGGCCGTGCAGGCCTGCATCCATCATGAGTTGGCCATTCTGGCCACCGGCATGGGCGTCCTGTGGGCCTGCTGGGGCACGCCGAACCAAGTGGGGCTGTGGACCTTCATGGTGCTGTGGGGCATGCGGCTCAGCGCCAAGCTGAACGTCTATCTCGGCGTGCTGAACCTCGGCGAGGCGTTCCTGCCCGCCCACCTGACCTATCTGCTCAGCTTCATGGCCCGCCGCAGGATGAACTGGCTGATGCCCGTCTCGCTGGGCGGCGGCCTGCTGGCGACGGCCTGCCTCATGCGCGTGGCAAGCATGCCGGGCATCATGCCGGTGGCTTTCGCCAGCCTGGTGTTCATCATCACCATGCTGGCGCTGGCGGTGCTGGAGCACGCGCTGCTGGTGCTGCCGCTGCCGTTCACCGCGCTCTGGGGCTGGTGGTTGCGCGCCAAATCCCTCCCATGTGACACCCAGCAGCGCCCGCGCGCGCCGGCGCGCCGCGTTCCCCCGGAACCCGCACAGATAGGTTGGCCATGAACTACGAAGATTTTTTCCAGTCCGAACTGGATCTGCTGCGCAGCCAGGGCAACTACCGCGTCTTCGCCAACCTGCAGCGCCAGCCGGGCAGCTTCCCGCGGGTGATGCACAAGCGCGCCGGCAGCGTCGGCGGCGCGCGCGACGAGGTGACTGTGTGGTGCAGCAACGACTATCTCGGCATGGGCCAGCATCCTCTCGTGCTGGAAGCCATGCACGAGGCGCTCGATAATTGCGGCGCCGGCGCCGGCGGGACGCGCAACATCGCCGGCACCAACCACTACCACGTGTTGCTGGAAGAGGAGCTGGCCGACCTGCACGGCAAGGACGCCGCCCTGCTCTTCAACTCCGGCTACATGAGCAACTGGGCCGCGATCGGCACGCTGGCCGCGCGCCTGTCCGGCTGCGTGGTGCTGTCGGATGCCAAGAACCACGCCTCGATGATCGAAGGCGCGCGTCATTCCCGCGCCCGCATCGAGGTGTTCGCGCATAACAGCCCCGAGGATCTGGACCGCCGGCTCGCCGCCCTCGACCCTGCTTCGCCGAAACTGGTGATGTTCGAAAGCATCTACTCGATGGACGGCGACATCGCGCCGATCGCCGAGATCTGCGACGTGGCAGAGAAGCACAACGCGCTCACCTATCTCGACGAGGTGCACGCCGTAGGTCTGTATGGCCCGCGCGGTGGCGGCATCGCCGAGCGCGAAGGCATCATGCACCGGCTGGACGTCATCGAAGGCACGCTCGCCAAGGGCTACGGCGTGATCGGCGGCTACATCACCGGATCGGCCAACCTCGTCGATTACGTGCGCAGCTTCGCCAGCGGCTTCATCTTCACCACAGCGCTGCCGCCCGCCATCGCCGCCGGCGCGTTGGCCAGCATACGCCACCTGAAAGCCAGCGACACCGAACGCCGTGAGCAGCAGCGCCTGGTGGCCTTGCTGCGCGGCAAACTGACGGCCGCCGGGGTGCCGCATTACAACAACCCCAGCCACATCGTGCCAGTGATGGTCGGCGACGCGGCTCTATGCAAGCAGATCAGCGACACGTTGCTGGAGCAGCACGGCGTGTACGTACAGCCGATCAACTACCCAACCGTGGCGCGTGGGACGGAGCGTCTGCGTATCACGCCGTCGCCGAAGCACACGGACGCGGACGTGGATCACCTGGTGGGGGCGTTGTCGGCGATCTGGTCGCAGATGGATCTGGCTCGGGCAGCGTAAAGGCAGAAAGCAAGGCCTTCTTTTCTGAAGAAAGCAAAAGACTTTTGACTGCGCTGTCGCGGACTTTTCAGCAGCCGCCGACAGGGAGCAAAAGTCTTTTGCTTCTTTTTTTCAGAAAAGAAGGCCTTGCTTACTCAAACGCTGGAAGCGGCCTCCACTTCCGTCGCCCGGAGCATAGGGTTCAAGACCCGGCTCAGCGCCAGGATGGCCACCGCCGTCGCCACGGCAATCGCCGTGATCATCCCGAAGAACGGTGCCTTGGCCATCCCGCTCCAGAAACTCGTCAGATAGCCGGCGAAATAGAACCCCACCGCCAGCGACAGGTAGTTCACCGCCATCATCACGGATGCCAAACGCGGCGGCGCCGCCTTGCTGAACAGCGAAAGCGCCACGGGCATCATGTATAATTCGCCGAGCGTCTGCAGCGCCAGCGCCGCCACCAGCCATAGCACGCTCACCTTGCGCCCCGCATCGATCGACAGCGCCGGCGCGATCAACATCCCGAAGCACAGTGCCGTCAGCGCGCATCCCATCGCCATCTTCGTCACCGGCTGCGGCTCCACGCGCCGCTTCGACTGCCACGCCCAGAACGCGATCACCACCGGCGTCAGCGTGAAGATGAAAAACGGGTTGAACGCCTGCACATCTTCCGGATGGAAACTGAACAGGCCGACCGAAAGATCGGTGTAGTTCTCCGCCATCAGTGCCAGCGCGCTGTATTGCTGGCCGTAGCAGGCCCAGAAGAAGATGTTGAGGAACGCCACGGCGAACAACGCCAGCACCGTGCGCCGCTCAAGCCCCGTCAACCCGGCCCGCATGGCCTTCACGCCGCGCGCCACGGCATCGCGCGCAACTTCCCGCCGGCGCGCGCGCACGTCAGGCGGCAACCAACGCAGCCCCACGGCAAATACCAGCAGGCCCACCAACATGCCCGCGCCGGACACGGCGAATCCGTACTGCCAGCGCGGCGGCGCGCCAGCCGGCGCATGGCCCAGCCGCCCGACCACGAGCGGCGCGATCAACGCGCCCAAATTAATGCCGATGTAGAAGATGGAATACGCGCGATCCACCCGCGCGTCGCCGGCCGCATACAGGCCGCCCACCTGCGTCGCGATGTTCGGTTTGAGAAAGCTGACGCCGATCGTGAACACCAGCAGGCCCACGAAGAACAGCGCCGGATCGGCAAGCATGAACTCGCCGGCCGCCATCACCGCGGCACCCAGCAACACCGCCCGGCTCTGACCCAGGACGCGGTCGGCGACCGCTCCGCCCGCCAGGCCGCCCAGATAGGTGGCGGACCCGAACGAACCGACGATCAGCGCGGCCAGTGGCTGTGCGGCAAGCGGTCCGTACAGGCTTTCGAAAAAATGCTTCACCGCGCGGTAGCCGATGACCTGCGCGGGCTGTCCGTCCACCAGCAGGAAATCCACCAGGTAGTATGTCACCAGGGCGTTGTTGCCGTAATAGCAGAACCGTTCCCACATTTCGGTGCCGAACAACACGGACAGGCCTCTGGGATGGCCTAGGAAGGTCTTCTGGTGCAACTTGCGCTCGTCCAAGGTAGGCGGAAAGGCAAGCACTTCTTTTTTTAAAAGAAAAGGCCTGGCTTTCTACCCATCCGCTTCCTCGAGCGCCAGCAGGGTCGCCGCCTTTTCCTCCTCCAGCATCTCCAGCCCCTTCAGCTTGCGCGTCACCACACGCGTCCGCCTGCGCGCCTCCTCGATGGAACTCGACATGTTGCCCGCGTGCTTGGCGAGCTTCTCAAGCGTGGCGTCCATCGTCAGCATCTCGCGCTTCGTGGCACCCAACAACTGCGCGATCTCACCAGCCTTCTGCTCCAGCGCCAGCGTCACGTAACCAAGCTGCACCGTGCGCAGCAGCGCCGGCAACAGGCTTGGCCCCATCACCATCACGCGCAGGCGCTGGCCCAGCTCATCGATCAGCCCAGGCACGCGCGCCGCCTCGGCATACAGCGCGTCCGTCGGCAGGTACATCACCGCGAACTCCACCGTCACCGGCGGCAGGATGTATTTGCCGGCTATCTTGGCGGCCTCCGCACGCAACGTCACCTCCAGCGCGCGACGCGCCGTGCGCTCGCCGTCAGCATCCGCAAGCTCGGCCGCATCCAGCAAGCGCTCGTAATCGCTGATCGGGAACTTCGCGTCTATCGCCAGCAGCGGCCGCTGGTCGCCGCGCACCGGCATGCGCACGGCGAACTCCACCACCTCGCCGCTCTGCTCGCGCAGCCGCGCGTTGCACACCACGCTGCCTTCGGGCAGCAGGTCGTCCAGCAGCGCCTTCAGCTGCGTCTCGCCCCAGCCGCCGCGGCTCTTCACGTTGGCGAACACGCGCTTGAGGTCGCCTATCTGCGCCGTCACCGCGGCCACGTCCGCCATGCTCTTCTGCACGGCGGTGAACTGCTCGATCACGCGGCCGAAGCTGGAGGCCATCTGCCGTTCCACCGCGGCCGTCAGCTGCTCGTTGACGCTGCGCTGTATCTCGCCCAGGCGCAGAGCCGTGCTGTCCGCCATCTCGCGCAGCTTGGTTTCCAGCAGCGCGCGGTTATCGCCATGGTCGCGCGCCAGCCGGGTGGTCAGCTCGCCCAGCCGCTGCTCGGTCCCGGCATGCAGCCTGTCCAGCCGGCCGGCCACGGCACGCTCCATCGCCGCGAGTGCCGTGCGCATCTGCTCGGCCTCGGCGCGCTGGCCCGCCAGGCCCTGTTCGCACAGCAGCCGCAGCACCTGCACGTCATTCTGCCGCGGCATCCCCGTCAGCACGCGCACCAGCAGCGCGAACACCGCCACGAGGCAGACAACACCCAAAACCTGCTCGGCCAACATCGTCACCGTTCCCGTTTTAGCCCAAACTGCCACAGCGCTCCCGCGTCGCAAAGCATACCGCCACCAGCGGAAGCCGGCGGGGGCGGAGGTGTTTGCTTCTTTTTCCGAAAGAGAAGGCCTGTTTTCCTCTTCCGCGCGCGTTAGCAGCCGGAATCATCCGGGAGCCGATCCGATGCCAGCCAGAAAGCTGCCCACCCTCATGCTGGGCGCGCTTGGCGTGGTGTTCGGCGACATCGGCACCAGCCCGCTCTACGCCGTCCAGCAGGTGTTCTCCGACACGCCGGCCTTCGCCCATGACCCAGGCGCCATACTCGGCATCCTCTCCCTCATAATCTGGTCCGTCATCCTGGCTGTCTGCGTGAAATACACGATCTTCGTGCTGCGCGCGGACCATGATGGCGAGGGCGGCACACTGGCCATGCTTGGTCTCATCGAGCAGCATGACCCGCCCAAGCCGTTCGCCCCGCCAGGTGCGCTCACACTGATCGTGCTGTTCGGATCGGCCCTGCTCTACGGCGACGGCATGATCACGCCGTCGATCTCCGTGCTGTCCGCGGTCGAGGGCCTCAACGTCGCCACCGATTTCTTCAAGCCCTACGTCCTGCCGATCGCGGCCATCATCCTCGCTTTGCTCTTCCTGGTGCAGAGCCGCGGCACCGAGGCCGTGGGGCGCCTGTTCGGCCCTGTGATGCTCCTCTGGTTCGGTGCGATCGGCCTGGCTGGCATCATCAGCATCGCAGGCAACCCGGCCGTGCTCGCAGCAATCGATCCGCGCCACGCGGTGGCCTTCCTGTTCGGCCACGGCTGGCTGGGCTACGCCACGCTCGGCAGCGTGGTCCTGGCGTTTTCCGGCGTGGAAGCGCTGTTCGCCGACCTCGGCCATTTCGGCCGCCGGCCCATCATACTCGCCTGGTATTGCGTCGTGCTGCCGGGCCTGCTGCTCAACTATCTGGGCCAGGGCGCCCTGCTCCTGCACGACCCGGCGGCGGCGGCCAAACCGTTCTTCGCCATCCTGCCGCACTGGGCCGTCTACCCGATGGTGGCCCTCTCCACGATAGCCACGGTGATCGCCAGCCAGGCGCTGATCTCCGGCGCGTTCTCGCTGACACGCCAGGCGGTCAACCTCGGCCTGGCGCCGCGCTACGCCGTACACCACACGTCCGCTGACTCGTCAGGCCAGGTCTACATGCCTGTGGTGAATTATTTCCTGATGGTCGGCTGCCTAGCGGTGGTGCTCAGCTTCCGCACGTCGGACGCGCTCGGCAACGCCTACGGTCTGGCCGTCATCGGCACCATGACGATCACGTCGGTCGTCTTCTTCGTCGTCGCCACGCGCGTCTGGCGGTGGCCGCTCTATTTTGCCGTGCCGCTCGCCGCAGCCTTCCTGACCTTCGACCTCGCCTTTCTCGGCGCGAACCTGGCGAAGATCCTGCAGGGCGCGTGGGTCCCGCTCGCCATTGCCGCCTTCGTCTTCACCGTCCTGACCCTGTGGACGGTCGGCCGCGCCCGCTACCGTCGCGCGCTCGCCGGCTGGTCGATGAAAACCACCGATTTCCAGGCGGACATGAGCGGCTGGGAGCGGCGCAAGGGCAGCGCCGTCTTTCTCACCTCGAACCTTGACTACGTCCCACTCGTCGGCAAGCACGAATGGCTGCGCGAGAATTGTCGTTATGACAACGTGCTGCTGCTGAAGATCGACATGACGCCGCAACCTTACGTAGCCGATGCGGAGCGCGTCACCATCAAGGAAGTGTGCCACGGCTTCCACACCGGCGAGGCACGTTTCGGATTCATGGAAACACCCTGCGTGGCGCGGGTCCTCGCCAAGGTCGCTCCGTTCGACCTGGACGCGGCGGCCTTCATCCTGGCGCGGCCGATACCTTCCAACCAGGGCGCCTGGAGCCGCCAGGCGCTGCAACGCATCTACATCTTCCTGAGCAAGACAGGCCTGACACCGATCGAATGGTTGCAAATACCGGCGCACCAGGCCGTCTCGGTCGGACTGGAACTGGACATGTAGGCAAAGCAGGACGGCCTTGCCTCACGCATTCAACCGGAACAGCAACGTGCTGCGCCCGGTCACGGCGTAGGGATCCCCGATGCTGAACGGCTCCTCGCGCACGACATCGGGCGTGTTCGTATCGAACAGCAGCTTCCAGTGCTTGCCGTCCGTGCAGTCCGGCAGCGTGAACCGCACCAGGTCATGATACGCGTTCAGCACCAGCAGCATCGTGGCCGCACTGCCGCGCCGGCGGATGCCTGTGGCCTGCGCGCGCCCGTCCATCAGCATGCCGAAGCAGCGCATGTTGGTGTCGTTCCAGTCGCCGCCGCCCATCTCCTGGCCTGACGCGTTGATCCAGGTGACGTCGCGTATTTCGAGCTCCTCGTTCATCTCGCCCGTCATGAAACGGCCGCGGCGCAGGATCGGGTAATCGTGGCGAAGCTGGGTCAGCTTGCGTACGAAAGCGACCATGGTGACGCCCTTCTCGCGCACGTCCCAGTTGATCCAGGAGACGCCGTTGTCCTGGCAATACGCGTTGTTGTTGCCGTCCTGGGTGCGGGCGAACTCGTCGCCGGCCAGGATCATCGGCGTTCCCTGGCTCAGCAGCAGGGTCGCCATCATGTTGCGCATCTGCCTGTTGCGGAGTTCGCAGACCGCCTCGTCCTCGCTCGGGCCCTCGGCACCGTGGTTCCAGCTCCTGTTGCTGTCGCTGCCGTCCTTGTTGCCCTCGCCATTCGCGTCGTTGTGCTTCTCGTTGTAGCTGACGGCGTCGTTCAGCGTGAAGCCGTCATGCGCGGTGATGAAGTTCACGCTCGCCCAGGGCTTGCGGCCGCGCTTGTTGAACGCGTCGGCGGACGCGCAGAGCCGCGGCGCGATCGATTTCGGCGGCACGTCGCCCTTCCAGAAATCGCGCACGGTGTCGCGGTACTTGTCGTTCCACTCGGCCCAGCCGGGCGGGAACCCGCCGACCTGGTAGCCGCCAGGCCCGCAATCCCACGGCTCGGCGATGAGCTTGACGCCGCTCAGCACGGGGTCCTGGCTGCAGGCCTTGAGGAAGCCGCTCTCGTGGTCGAAACCGTCGGGCTCGCGCGCCAGGATCGTCCCGAGGTCGAAGCGGAAGCCGTCCACCTGCATCTCCTGCGCCCAGTAGCGCAGGCTGTCCGTCACCATCTGTATCACCCGCGGGTGGCTCAGGTTCATCGTGTTGCCGGTGCCGGTATCGTTGATATAGAACCGCTTCTGGTCGGGCATCAGCCGGTAGTAGCTGGCATTGTCGATGCCCCTGAAACTCAGCGTGGCACCGCGCTCGTTGCCCTCGGCGGTATGGTTGTACACCACGTCGAGTATCACCTCGAGCCCGGCATCATGCAGGCGCGCCACCATCTCCTTGAACTCGGCGAAGGCAAAGGCGGGGCTGTGCGCATAGCGCGGGTCGGGCGCGAAAAACCCGATCGTGTTGTAGCCCCAGTAGTTCGTCAGGCCCTTGTTGAGCAGGAAGTCGTCGTTGATGAAGGTGTGTATCGGCAACAGCTCGACAGACGTGACCCCGAGCGACCTGATGTAATCAACCACGTCCTTCTGCGCCAAGCCCGCAAACGTGCCACGCAGCTCCTCGGGCACAAGCGGATGCCTCTTGGTAAAGCCGCGCACATGGGTTTCGTAGAAGATCGTGCGCTCCCATGGCACGGATGGTTTCTTCGCCCGTCCCCACGTGAAAGCCGGATCGACCACGCGGCATTTCGGCATGTAGGGTGCGCTGTCGCGCGCGTCGAAACTGAGGTCGTCACCTTTGGCGCCGAGCGTGTAGCCGAACACCTCCGGATGCCAGGACAGCTCGCCCACATGCGCGCGTGCGTAAGGATCGAGCAGCAGCTTGTTGTGGTTGAACCGGTGCCCGTCCTGCGGTGCGTACGGGCCGTGCACGCGGTAGGCGTATGTCGTGCCCGGCCGCGCGTCATGCACGTAGCCGTGCCAAACCTCGTCGGTAAACTCCGGCAGTTCGATGCGCTCCAGCTCGGTCTGGCCGCCCTCGTCGAAGATGCAGAGCTCCACCTTAGTGGCGTTGGCCGAGAACAGCGCGAAATTCACCCCCAACCCGTCCCAGTTGGCGCCCAGCGGATAGGGCAGGCCTTCGGAGAGGCGGGAGACGCGCTTGGTTTCGGGCATGCTTAGATGGCTCCGGCGGCGCGGCCGTAATAGGCCGCCGTTGGCTTGCGGGAAAGCAAGGCGTTTTTTGCAAACAAGCAAAAACTTTTGGGCTGGCCTAGATAAGCGAAAAAACTTGTCTTCTCACATGGTTACAGCGCGTTGGCGCAGCCGGCCAGATTTTGGTCTTCAGCGTGCTCTGGTGGGGCGTTTCGTAGCTGGAACCCACGCCCGTATCGACAAATCTTTGACTTGCGGCTGTTGGGGTGCTGTCGGATATGTGGATAAGTGGCAGGCCAAACCCTGTTCAGTCGAACGACGGCTCGTCAGGCCACTTATCCACATATCCGACAGCTCAACCGCGAGCAGCCGGATCAACTCAATCCTTATCTAGGACAGCCCCAAAACTTTTGTTTTCTGCCAGATACTCCACAGGAGTCCGCAACAGCCAGGCCAGCGTTTTTGCGTGTTTTCAAAACAGCGCCCTGCTCGCCTGGCTAGAGCGCCGTCTGAAACCGCCGCTTTCCCAAAGCCGGCAGCAACGGCAGCAACACCCCCATGTGCCGCTCCACCACGCAGCACAGGTACCGGCTGGCCGGACCCGGCGCCGTCCCCTCGGGCAACGGCAGGCCGTCCGGCCCCAAAGGCAGCGCCGTCAGCCCCAAATCGGCATAGACCTTCAGCAGGCTTGCGCCGGCCCGCCAGACAGCCGCGTCGCAGCCCTCCTGCTGGGCAAGATCGCGCAGCCGCCAGATCGCCGACACCCGGTCGCTTTCGGCGCCCGCCGGATCGCCCAGGCCCAGCAGGACCCGCCCGACCCTGCGGAACGGAATGCCCGAGCGGCCGGCCTCGCCCATCACCAGCCCGTCCGCCTCGGCCGGCGGCAACGCTCCCAGCGCCGCATAGCGCAACCGGCTCTCCGCGTTCCAGGCCACGCAGCGCACGCGCCCCGGCCGTATCACACCCCAAAGCGCCGCCAGAGCGAGGCAGACCGCCAGCGCCACCGCCTCGCGTATCGGCAAGGGCGCCCGGCCGGACAGCACGATCGCCCACCAGCTCGTCTGCGCCAGGTTGCGGACCTTCGGCTCGAAGCTCGCCAGCCAGACGACGCTGAACAGCAGCGCCATCACCGGCACCAGCGTACCGGGCCGCAGCGGATGGCTGAACAGCCGCGCCGCGCGGTAATACGCATCGCGGAACGGTGCTACCGACAGGGCGGCCAGCGTGAGGATGGCCGGCACGAAGGCCGGTTCGCCCTGCAGCGCCGTCATGCCCGCGCCGGCCAGCAGGAAAGCGATCGTGGCACCCCAGGCGAGCGTGACGCGTTGGGAGAGCCCGATCGCCAGGACCATCAGCCCGGTGCCGATCAGCGACGGCACGTACTGTCCGGCGCTTGCCGCGAACGCGGCGAAGTTCGGGTCCATCCAGGAATAATCCGGGTGGGTGTCCAGCACGCCGATGGACAGCAGCATGGCCCCGCAGATCGCCACACCACCGGTGCTTGCCGCCACCGCGAGGTCCGGCTCGCTCCATTTGGCCTGCCCTGGCACCGGCGCGCCGGTGGCGCGTCGGCTCACCAGAACCTCGTTGCCGGCGAACAGCGCGCCCGCCAGGAACAGCGGCACCACGTAGTAGAACAGCCGGAACACCGCGATTGCGCCAAGCACCACGGGCGCCGCCAGGTGCGTGGTCTTCAGCCCTAGCAGCATCGCCGTGTCGAACACGCCCAGGCCTCCCGGCACGTTGGACGCCAGCCCGGCCGCATAGGACCCGAGATAGACGGCCAGGAAACGCACCCAGCTCAGTTGCTGCATCGGCGGCAGCAGCACGTAGAAGATCGACGCGGTCAGCGAGACGTCCGCCGTGGCCAGCGCCACCTGCGCCAGCGCCATACGCCATCCCGGCAGCTCGATCTGCCTGCCGCGCACGTGCAACACCGGAAACAGGCTGGCCAGCACCACATAGGTGCCGACCACCGTCCACATCGCCGCCCCCGCAAGATAGAGCAGCCAGTGCGGCAGAGACGTCCCCAGCGCCGGCACCGCCTCGGGCTCGGTGAACAATATGGCGCCGCCCAGCATCATGCCACCCAGCCCGAACGTCAGACTGCTGAAGGCGACAACCTTGCCGATCTGCACGGCCGACAGGCCCCAATGGGCATACAGCCGGTAGCGGACGGCAGCGCCGGAGACCGCGGCAAACCCCAGATTATGCGCCAGCGCATAGGCGCAGAAAGAGGCCAGCGCGCAGCGCCCGTAGTTGACGTGATGCCCGGCATAGATGGTGGCCAGCTTGTCGTAGAACGTCAGCAGCCCGTAGCTCAGCACCGTCAGCGCGGCCGCTTCCCACAGCGCGCGGTCGGGAATGGCATGCAGGGCGCGGCCGACATCGCGCACGTTGAGGTGGCGGAACTCGCGTTGCACCACGTACACGGCGCCTATCAGCAGGACCACGCCCAGAGCCGCGGGCAGGTGCCGTATCAGGCGTTTCAGAGTGAGGTTCATCGAAGGCAAGCAAGGCGTTCTTTTCTGCAGAACAGCAGCAAAGAACGTCCGGTCCCTGCCGGCGACATGCGAAACGCGCGCGCCCGCAAGGCGCGTGCGCCGAAGCGGAGCGGAAATGTCCGGCTTGGTATCCGTGAGAAACGCCTCGCTTGCTTCATCAGGCCGCCTCGCGCGGCACGTCAGCCAGGCGCCGCTCGATCAGTGCCACGGTCTCCATGATGCCGTACAGCGCCACGAACCCGCCGAACCTCGGCCCCTCGGCCTGGCCGAGCAGCACCTGATACAGGCACAGGAACCACGCCTTCAGGCTGGGAAACGGATGCCGCTTGCCCACCGCATAGACCTCGTTCTGTATGGTCTCCGCCGCGGCCCCGGTGGGCATCGCCCGCAGCACCTGGGCGAGGTCGGCCAGGCCTGCGCGCTCCGTGGCGTCTGGCGCGCGGAACCGCTTCTGCGGGCGGACGAAATCCGCGTAGTACAGCACAGCATGATCGACCAGCCTGGCCAGGAACGGCTCGCTCGGAGGCGAGGCGCCGGGGCGGTAGCGCGCGATGAAGCCCCACAGCATCTCCGGCGTGTCGGCGTTTATCACGCTGGCCAGGTTCAGCAGCATGCCGAACGGGATCGGGCTGCCGGCCTGCTCGGGGATGGCGCCCATGTGCAGGTGCCAGGCCGGGTTGGCCAGCAGGGCGGCACTGCCGGCCTCGCTTTCGGCCTCCTCGCGCGCGCGCTCCACATGCGCGATGTACTCGTCCACCGCGCGGGGTATCACGTCGAAAAACAGCTTCTTGGCCCGGTGCGGCTGGTTGAACATGAACTGGCTGAGGCTTTCGGGCGGCGCATAGCGCAGCCACTCCTCCACGCTCAGGCCGTTGCCGCGGCTCTTGCTGATCTTCTGGCCGTGCCCGTCCAGGAACAGCTCGTAGGTGAAGCCGATCGGCGGCTCGGCGCCCAGCACGCGGCAGATGGCGCTGGAGAGCTTCACGCTGTCGATCAGGTCCTTGCCTGACATCTCGTAATCCACGCCAAGCGCGAACCAGCGCATCGCCCAGTCCGCCTTCCACTGGCACTTCGCCCGGCCGCCCAGCACGCTGGTCTCGAACCGCTCGCCGGCCGCGTCCGTCCAGAACACGGTGGCCGCAGCGGGGTCCACCCGGTCGATACGCACCTGCTCCACCACGCCTGTGCGCGGATGCAGCGGCAGGATCGGCGCGTAGGTGGCCCGGCGCTCCGGCCCCAGGCTCGGCAGCATCACGGCGAGAACCTCGTCGTAGCACTCCAGCACCCGGCGCAGCGCCCCGTCATAGCGGCCGGCCGCGTAGTACTCCGACGAGGAGGCGAACTCGTACTCGAACCCGAAGCGGTCCAGGAAGCCGCGCAGGCGGGCGTTGTTGTGGGCGCCGAAGCTCTCATGCGTGCCGAACGGGTCCGGCACCTTGGTCAGCGGCTGGCCGATGAACGCGCGCAGGCGCTCGCGGTCCGGCACGTTGTCCGGCACCTTGCGCAACCCGTCCATGTCGTCGGAGAACGCCAGCAGGCGGGACGGCCTGCCGGTCAGCACCCCATAGGCATGGCGCACCCAGCTGGTGCGTGCCACCTCGCCGAAGGTGCCGATATGCGGCAGGCCGGACGGACCGTAGCCGGTCTCGAACAGCACCTCCCGCTTGCCTTCCGCCTCGGCCCGCAAGGCGAGCTTCTGCGCCTCCTCGAACGGCCAGGCTTTCGGTAGTTGAGCGTCGGCATCGGTCATCGCGCGAGGTTACAGGTTTGGCCGGGTGGCGCAAAACGCAGGACGCCCTGCCGTTCAACCGCAGGCAGGCAAGGCCTTCTTTTTTGAAAAAAAGAAGCAAAAAACTTTTGCTCCTGCGCCTGCACCGACGCGCGTTCTGGTTTACCGGTGCGCGTGGTTGCGGAACCAGGCCGCGTTTTGATGAAGGCGGGGCAGTAAACGTTTTGGTCTTTTTTCTTAAAAAAGGACTGCTTGCTTTCTCCCAGGCCACTCCGCCTCCTGGCGCGGCAGCCACCAAGCCTCCTTATAACATCGCGATGCCTCCCTCCCCAGCCCTGGCCGCCGGCGCCGGCCGCGCCGCCATCCTGACGCCGGATGGCGAGCTGCTCACCCTGTCCACCGATGACGCCGCCGCCCTGCTGCGCCGCTTGCCGCCGCCGTTGCTGGTGCACGCGCCCGCCACCTACCGCCGCCTCGCCCTGCGCACCGCCCCCGCGCTGGACCTGCTGGAGCTGTATGCCTTCGTCCTGCCCGCCCGGCCGGTGGCGCCCACGCCACGCGGCCTGGCCCTGGCGCTGGACCTGCCGCCGCCCCGCACTCTGGAGGACTCGGCCGCCCTGCTGCATGATCTTGCCGACACGCTCCTGGCGCGTCTGGCCGCCGGCCGGCTCCTGCCGCTGCATAAGGACGCCGCCGGCCTGGCAGCACGCATGGGCCGCGCCGGCTGGCTGTGGGCGCCGGCCATACTGGCAGCCCTGTCCGATCCGTCCCAGTCGCTGGAACATTTCCACGCCTATCGCCGCCTGCCGGAATGGGAGGACGCCGCCTCCCTCGCGCTCAAGCGCCAGTCTGTGGGCGAACGCGAATGGGCGTCCCTCTAC
>CAHJWU010000002.1 GCA_903643085.1 Rhodospirillales bacterium | reverse complement strand
GGCCGCGGCGGCCGGCGATGCCGCCTCGTCGCACAGCGCCATAGAAGCGGTGGCAGCGCGCGCCGCCCCCGGCCTGCGCGCCCGTTTCGGCCTGGTGACGCCGACCGACGTCTATCCTCTCTACGAGAATGCCGGGCGGGCCGCCTATGGCCAGACCTTGGACCAGGGCCAGGCGGAGACAGGCGAGATCTGGTCGCGGTTCTCCGAGGTGGCGGCTGACAATGACGGCGCCTGGCTGCGCCGACCCGTATCGGCCGCGCAGATACGCACGCCATCGGCTGACAACCGGCCGTTGGCGCACCCCTACCTGAAACTCATGGTGGCCAACAGCTCGGTCAACCAGGGCGCCGGCTTCATCGTCACCAGCCTCGCTCTGGCCCGCAGCCGAGGGGTGCCGGAGCATCGCATCGTCCATGTCGGCTACGGGGCGGCGGCGCACGAGCCCGAGGATTTCCTCACCCGCGACCGCTACGACGAATCGCCGGGGATGACCGCCTCGCTGACCCGCGCCATGTCGATGAACGGTGTGAACGCGAAGGATCTCGACCTCGTCGAGCTGTACAGCTGTTATCCGTGCGTGCCGAAGATGGCGCGGCGCGTGCTGGGCTGGCCGGCGGATCGGCCGGCCAGCGTGTTCGGCGGCCTCACGTTCGGCGGCGGCCCGATCGGCAACTACATGGGCCACGCGGTCGTCAGCCTGGTGCATCGGTTGCGCAAGGAGTCCGGGCGCGGCCTGCTGTTCGCCAACGGCGGCTTCGCCTCGCACAACCACACCATCCTGCTGTCCAGCACGCCGACCGGCGCACGCTTTCCGCAGGATTTCGACGTCCAGCATGTGGCCGACGCCGTGCGCGGCCCGATCCCGCCTCTGGTGGAGGGGTACGCCGGACAGGCGAGGATCGAGACCTACACGGTGCTCTACGCGCGCGACGGCAGCCCGCGCTTCGGGGTGATCGTCGGCCGGACGCCCGGCGGCGCGCGCTTTCTGGCCAAGGTCCCCGCCGCCGACGGCGAGGCGATCGCCTTTCTGACAGACGGACGCGCAGAGCCGGTCGGCAGCACGGGATGGTCCGTGCCCGGGGCCGACGGTGATCCGGTCTGGCGGATGCGGGCCGATGGCTGAGACCGGGCAGGGCACGCGCGCGCTGGACTGCGCGCTGGTGGTGGGCGGCAAGTACCACGATTTCGATTTCGCCCGTCTGGAGCTGCTCAAGCTTCTGGCCGAGGACGAGCGCGTGCGCGTGCGCGTGTTCGAGGATTATGAGAACGTCGCGGCACTGGCCGCGTGCGATTTCCTGGTGAGCTACACCTGCGACGTGGTGCCGTCTTTGCCGGCGCAGGAAGCCCTGCGAGGATGGGTGGAGGCGGGCCGGCGCTGGTATGCCCTGCACGGCACCAACTCCCTGCTGCGACAGACGGCGGACGGCAGCTACGACGCCCCACGCTGGGCGCCGCTGTTCATGCAGACACTGGGCTCGATGTTCGTCGCTCACCCGCCTATCGCGCCGTACCGGGTGACGGTGGCCGACCCGACCCACCCGCTCGTGCACGGCGTCGAGCCGTTCGAGACCGACGACGAGCTCTATTTGCTGGAGACCTACGGCGATCTGCACGTGCTGCTGGAGACGAGGTTCGGCGGCGAGGCCACCGGCTTCGCGTGCAAGGACTGGTCCGAAGCAGCGCACCCCGTCTTCTACCTCCACGACGTTGGCCAGGGCGGCGTGCTCTATCTGACCCTGGGCCATTGTCGCGGCCATCACGACATGCGCCCCTACATGGATCACTGGCCCGGCACGGACCGCGGCGCCTGGGCGCTTCCCGTTTTCTACACCCTGCTCAGACGGGGCCTGGCCTGGGCAAAGCGGACAGGCTGACCACAGGAGGACGTCACACATGATCGCGCTCGTGGGCACGATGACATTCGACCCGGCCGAGATCGCGCCTTTCGCCCAGGCCGTGCGCGACATGGTGGGCCGGGTCCGTGCCGAAGACGGCTGCGTCCATTACTCGCTGCTCGTCGAGGACGAGGCGGCCGGCCTGGTGAACGTCTCCGAAATCTGGCGCGACGATGCGGCCTTGCAGGCACATCTGGCCCAGCCCTGGACGGCATCGTTCTTCGCGCGGTTCGGCGGCAGGACGAAGGACGTAAGCCTGCTGATCTACGACGTGGCCGCCACCCGGCCGTTTCCGCCGTAGAGCATCGCCTCCGTCGCCACGCGCACGGCGCGCGCACGCTCGGCCGCATCGGGGTAGGCCTCGCGCAGAGCCTTGGAGCGAAGCTCGACGCTGAGCGGCAGCATGGCCGGCAACGCCGACAGCAGCTCGGCCAGCGGCAATTGCCCGTCGCCGGGCAGCAGCCGCAGATCGACTGCCTCGTGTATGATGGCGTCCTTGTCGTCGGGGTGCGGACCATCGGCCGGTGCGTCGCAGAACTGCGCGTAGGCGAGGCGTCCTGGCGCCACCCGCGCCAGATCGGCCGGGCGGCCGCCTGTACGGGCGAAATGCAAGGGGTCCACCAGCAGGCTGACATCGTCGAGCTCCGGCCTGTCGAGCAGCGCCAGCGCGTCGCCCAGGCCCTGGATTTCGGTGAAGGCGGCGAACTCCAATGCCACGCGCAGGCCCGTGCCGCGTGCATGGTCGGCCAGTGCCGACAGCTTGCCCGCGGTGGCGTGCATGTCGGGATCGGAGCTGACGGCCAGCACGTTGCTGGCGGCCAGTTCGGCGCCGATGTCGAGTATGCGCAGATGCGCGGGGTCGAGAGCGCCGGGCCGTATCCACACCACCTCGACATCCAGGACGGACAGGCCGGCATCGCTCAGACGGTCACGCACGGCGCGCGTGGTGGCGGCCGTCCAGGTGGCGGGCTCGACCCAGATGCCGGTTGCGTGCCATCCCGCCCGCGCTGCTGCGGACGCGGTCTGTTCAGGCCCGAAATCCGGCAGCACGCCGGATGCCAGCGACAGGATCCGTGTCTGCTTGTCCATCCAGGCCAGTCTGGAACGAGTCGGGTGACCTGCCGACCTAGCCATCACGCCAGTTGCGTCGGGTGCCGAAGCCTTCTTGCATCGCATCAGGGACAGCGCAGCGGAGACGATGACACACTCGGGTGCCGGTGGCCGCCTGGCGGGCAAGCGCGCTGTGGTTCTTGGCGCGGCGGGCCACGACAACATGGGCCAGGCGATCGCGCGGCGTTTTGCCGCCGAGGGCGCCCGCGTCACCGTCGCGGGACGCCATCCAGACGAGCTGCAGCGCCTGGCGGGCAAGATCGATGGCCATGCGGTCACAGCCGACATCACAGTCCCTGCCGACATGGCCGAACTGGCCCGGCGATCGGTGGCGCTGATGGGCGGCATCGACATCGCCGTAAACGCCACCGGCTGGGGCCTGCTCAAGCCGTTCCTGGACACCACGCCGGACGAGCTTTCGCGCATGACGGCGCTGCAGTTCACCGGCCCGTTCACCTTCTTCCAGGAGATGCTGCGCGCGATGACGGGCGGCGGATCGATCATCCAGATCAGCTCGGCGACCGCCACGATCATGCTGAACGACCACGCCGCCTACATGGGCACCAAGGCGGGCACCGATCACCTGATACGCTGCGTGGCGCATGAGTTCGGCGCGCGCGGCATACGCGCCAACTCGATCTCGCCCGGCCTGACGGACACCCCGATGAATGCCGACGCCAAGAAGATTCCAGGCCTGTTCGACGCCTTTGTTTCCGCCTACCCGCTCGGACGGATCGGAACCAAGGAGGACATAGCCGCCGCCGCCGTCTGGCTGGCCGGGGACGAGTGTTTCATGACCGGCCAGAACCTGCAGGTGAACGGCGGCCTGACCCTGCGACGCAACCCGTCACGCGAGGAGATGCAGCACGCCGTGGCAGCCGCCACGGCCTGACACGCGACACAAGGGGGGAGGACCGTTCCCCAAGGAGCACCATCAATGGACGACCACGTTCTGCCTTCCCGCGACACGACGCCCGCAATAGGCCGCGTCGCCGAACGGCTGTTCGACTATGCGCGCGACAGGACCACGTTTCAGACCGACAGGATTTCCACCGTACCGGCCGCACACTACACCGATGCGCAGCGTTGGCAGCGCGAGATGGAGACGATCTTCCACCGTCTGCCGCTGCTGCTGGCACTGACGGCCGAACTGCCGGCACCGGGCAGCTACAAGGCAATGGATGCGGCGGGCAAGCCGGTGCTGATCACCCGCGACAGATCCGGACAGGTGCACGCGCATCTGAACGTCTGCGCGCATCGCGGCGCGCCGGTGGCCGAAGACGGGCTGGGCACGGCGTCCCGCTTCATCTGCCCCTACCATGCTTGGGTCTACGGACTGGACGGAGGGCTGGTCGCGGTCGCCCAGGCCAGCACCTTCGGTCCGCTCGACCGGGCCACCCGCGGCCTGACGCGCCTGCCCTGCGTGGAACGCGCCGGCATGATCTTCGTCGTGCTGACTCCCGGTGCGCCGATCGACGTCGATGCGTATTACGGCGCCATGCTCGCTGATTTCGAGGCGCTTGATTTCGCGGCCTACACATATCTGGGCGCACGCGCGTTGGACGGCGCGAACTGGAAGATCGCCTTCGACGGCAACCTGGAGGGTTACCACTTCTCCAAACTGCATCCGCAGACGATCCACCCCCGCACGTTGTCAAACCTGACGCATTATGAAGCTTTCGGGCCGCATATGCGCATCGGCTTCGCGCAGACCGCCATCGCCGAGAAGCTCGGCGCCGTTCCGCGCAAAGACTGGGGCCGTCACGAGAACAACGGCTTCGATTTTGTGCGCATTCTGTTTCCCAACGTGTCCGTGTTCGTCGCACCGGAGATCGTGCAGGTCATGCAGACCTTTCCCGGCCCGACCCCTGACCGCAACCGGACCCGCATGATCTACGCGCGACGCGACGGACCGCGCGACGACGCCGACGCCGCGCAGATCAAGCAGATGATGGATTTCTTCCTGCAGGTGCTGACGACGGAAGATTACCGCGTCGGGTTGCAGATACAGAAGGGACTAGCATCGGGTGCGCTCGAGAGCATCGTGCTTGGACGCAACGAGCGCGGCAACCAGTTCTTCCACGAATGCGTGGATTGGTACGTGGGTGGCTGCATCGGCGCGCAGCCGGTGCTGTGAAGCCAACCAGCCGCCCGCCCGCCCGCCTCGGCTATGGCGCTGGTGCCGCGCCGCCTCGTCCGCCTCGTCGATTTGCAGGTTATGCGCTGCATCGTCCGGTCAGCTCATGATCGACAGGCACTCGCCGTCTTCGGCCGGAGCCAGGCCGGTCACGTGCACGGTGGCCCTTGCTCGCCGAGCTGCCTGCGCACGGCGTGGCCTATGCCGCGCAAACCGCCGGTGATCAGGGCAGCACGCCCATGCAGGCTCAGAATGCGATGACAGTTTCTGAGAGTTTGTTTGAAAACGTGGCCTGACGGGTTAGCCGGCGCGTCGCGAGCGCCGAAGCGGAGTTGCCGCTGGGCAATGGGCAGCGGAGCACAGCGAAAGCGTGTCAGATGGCCGCCGCGGCGCGTCAAACGGACACTGGGGTCGCCCGCACGGCGTCAGTGTTCCAGTAGCGTCGCGTCGGCCAGCCTTTCGCCGACGAAGCTGACGAAGCGCGCGGCGTCCGCGCCGTTGATCACCCGGTGGTCGTAGCTGAGCGACAGCGGCAACATGCGACGCCAGGCCAGGCCGGCGCCGTCCCTGACCGGGCGTTCGATGCTACGGCAGACGCCCAGTATGGCCACCTCCGGCGCGTTCACAATAGGGGTGAAGGCGATGCCGCCGATGTTGCCCAGCGAAGTGATGGTGAAGCAGCCGCCCGACATTTCGGCCATCGACAGGCCTCGCGTGCGCGCTTTTTCAACACGTGCGGCAAGCTCGTTCGCCAGATCGTCCAGCGGCCTCTTGTCGCAGTCGCGTATCACCGGGACCAGCAGGCCGGCAGGCGTCTCGGTCGCCACGCCGAGATGGACGTAATCCTTCCAGGCAAGAAACTTGCCGGTAGCATCCAGCGAAGTGTTGAAGACGGGGTAGCGCCGGAGGGCGGCCGCCACCGCCTTCATCAGTGGCACCAGAGGCGACAGCCTGGTGGCGTCCGGCCGCGCATTGCGCGCCCGGCGGCGATCATCGAGTTCCGTCACGTCCACCTCGTCGTGGTGGGTGACATGCGGAATATGCGTCCAGTTGCGCGCCATGAACGAGGCGGTCAGCGACTGCATGCGCGACACGGGACGCATCTCCACCGGACCGAACGCAGCAAAGTCGACATCCGGCCAGGGTGCCGGGCGGAAGGTCGGCGCCGTGCTGTTCATGCGCAGAGCCTACGCGCGGCGGCTTGGTTCCGGCCACTTCTCGCTTGTGCTAGGTGCGGCGACGGCACGGACCGTCGTCGCTGGCCTGCGCTAACGCTTGTGAGAGTGCGTGCGGCCCCTGCATTACCTCTAGGCTGAAACGATGAACACACGACCGATCGCGGCCGGCTTGTTCGACGAGGGTGCGTCGCCACGCCTGCGCGGCGGCCGCCATCGCCAGACCGGGCGTTTTGTCTTTCCCTGCCCGCAAGGCGGGGAGCGCGACTCCTACGACGAAGTGAGGCTGGCGAGCACCGGGACGTTGTGGTCCTGGACGATACAGCGCTTCCGGCCGAAATCGCCGCCCTATACGGGGCCAGAGGCGTTCGAGCCGTTCGCGCTGGGCTACGTGGCACTGGCCGGGCAGACCATCGTGGAGGCGCGGCTGACCGGCATGGCGTTCGACGCCATACGTATCGGCATGGCGCTGCGGCTGACCACGCTGCCTTTCGCCACCGACCCGGACGGCACGACGGTGCTGATTTACGCGTTCGAGCCTGACGGAGACCGTGCATCATGAGCGACGTCTGGATCGTCGGTGCAGGCATACATCGGTTCGGGCGAACCGAGGGCCGGAGCGGGCTGGATATGGGGGTTGCCGCAATCCGCGCCGCGCTGACGGACGCCGGCGTGGACTGGGCCGACATGCAATTCGCTTTCGGCGGTTCGGACGCGTCCGGCAATGCCGACACGATGGTCGGGCGGCTAGGCCTGACCGGTCTGCCGTTCATCAACGTGCGCAATGGCTGCGCCACCGGCGGTTCGGCGCTGACCGCCGCGACCGGCGAGATCACCGCGGGCCGCTACGATCTCGGCATCGCCGTCGGCTTCGACAAGCATCCGCGCGGCGCGTTCGACCCGATGCCGTCTGACTGGGGATTGCCGGACTGGTACGGCGCTGCGGGTTTCATGCTGACCACCCAGTTCTTCGCCATGAAGCTTGCGCGCTACATGGACGAGTACGGCATCAGCACGAGGACGCTGGGCCGCGTCGCCGAGAAGAGTTTCCTCAACGGCAGCCTCACCGAACATGCATGGCGGCGTGATCCGGTTGACATCGAGACGATCCTGGCGGCCCCGATGGTCAGCGATCCGCTCACGAAATTCATGTTCTGCTCGCCGGCCGAGGGTGCTGTTGCCCTTGTGCTGGCCAGCGGCGCGCGTGCCCGTGCGCTGGGCGCCCCGGCGATACGGCTGGATGCGATCGCCATGCGTACACGGCCGCCCGGGTCGTTCGAGGTGTTTTCCCCGTGCCTGGACCTCGAACGTGGCGGGTCGGCGACGCGGATCGCTTCGCGCGACGCGTTCGAGGCGGCCGGCATCGGTCCGCAGGACATCGACGTGGCGCAGTTGCAGGATACCGAGGCGGGCGCCGAAATCATGCACATGGCCGAAAACGGCTTCTGTCGCGACGGCGAGCAGGAGGCGTGGCTGGCCGAGGGTCGCACGAGGCTGGACGGGCGCCTGCCGGTCAACACGGATGGCGGCTGCATCGCCTGCGGTGAGCCGATCGGCGCGTCCGGCCTGCGGCAGGTGTATGAAAACGTTATGCAGCTGCGCGGCGCGTGTGGCGCGCGTCAGGTGGGGGGCGCCCCGCGCACAGCCTACAGCCATGTGTATGGTGCGCCCGGCGTCTCCGCCGTCGCAATACTCAGCCGGTGATTGCGCTGCAGCTCGCCGCCCGATTGTAGCGCGCAAGCTCGTAATCCGCATTGCCGAAGAAATTGGCCAGGACCAGGACGCGCTTGTGCGCATGGCCGATCGCCATCTCGTCGGAGACGCCCATGCCGCCGTGGAACTGGATGCATTCCTCGCCCAGATGGATAGCCGCCGTGGAGATGTAGCTCTTGGCGGCGGCGACGGCCGACACACGCTGAGACGCGGGCGCCAGCATGCACCGGTAGAGATGCGAGCGGGACAGGTCGGCCGAGACGTAGATGTTGGCCAGCCGGTGCTGGATGGCCTGGAAGCTGCCGATCGGCACGCCGAACTGGCTGCGCTGGCGCACGTGGTCCAGGGTCGTGTCCAGCATCATGTCCATCAGGCCGAGCATTTCGGCGCATGCCGCGACGCGGGCGCTTTGCACGATCGTCTCCAGCGACGTGAAGCCGCCCGGGAGTTCCTCGGCCGGCACACCGCTGAGCTGCAACTCTGTAACCGGCGAGGCATCGACCAGTGTGTAGGCGTGATGTTCCAGGCCCGGCGCGTCGGCGCTGGCCAGGAACAGGCCAGGCCCGTTCGGGCCGATGGCCGTCACGATGTAAGCGGCGGCACCCCCTGGCACGCAGGTCTTCGAACCGGTCAGATGGCCGTCGACCAGGCGGGTGCGGCAGCCTGCCAGGTCGAACCTGGTGGCGTGTTCGGCATGAGCCAGCGCGAGGTGGATCGTTCCGTCGACGATGCCCGGTATCCAGCAACTGCGCTGCGCCTCTGTTCCGGCCGCCTCGATCAGCCGGCCGGCGACGACGATACGGTCAAGGAACGTCTCTCCGGCGACGCCGCGGCCGAGCGCTTCCATGACCGTGGCGATTTCCTCCTCGCCACCGCCCGAGCCGCCCAGCGCCTCGTCGAACGGCAGCCCAGGCAGGCCGGTCTGTGCCAGCAGAGCCCAGCTTCGGGCGGCTTGGTCGCTCCTGGAGTCCGGGTCGGCGCCGCCGGCAGTGAACATGCGGCGGTCGGAGACGAATCGTTCAACGAGGGCCTTTAGCACCTCGTGATCAGCGCTGAGGGTGAAATCCAAGTGCTATGCCGTCCTCGGACCGAACCCGTTCGGGCAGGGCTGGTTGTACTGGTGGCGACTGTGCGTGCGCGAGACAAGTATGGCCACTCCCACTAGAGATAGCTGCCGGCGCGCGATGAGCATGGCCGCAGCCGGCCTAGCTGTTTACCCAGCTGACGCGTCTGGCGGGAGGCGAGATAGGACCACACCATGGACATGGCATTCACCGAGGCCGAGCGGATTTTTCGAGACGAGATCGAGACCTTCCTGGCCGATCAGCTGCCCGAACGGCTGCGGGACGGTGCCCGCGCCACGACGACGGTTTTTGCCGAACCCAACCTGGCAAGCGAATGGCAAGCGATCCTGCACCGCAAGGGATGGCTTGCCTATTCCTGGCCCGCCGAGTTCGGCGGTCCGGGATGGACGCCGGTGCAGCGCTACATCTTCGAGAAGGCCTGCGCGCTGGCCCACGCGCCCGAACTGCCTGTGCTGAGCCTGAAGCTGCTGGGGCCGGTCTTGCATCGTTTTGGCACGCCCGAACAACAGGCGCGCTACCTGCCGAAAATACTGTCCGGCGAGCATTACTGGTGCCAGGGATTTTCCGAGGCCTCGTCAGGCTCCGATCTGGCGAGCCTGAAGACGCGGGCGGTGCGTTCGGGCGATGACTGGATACTGAACGGCAGCAAGCTGTGGACCACGCATGCGCATTTCGCCGACCACATGTTCTGCCTCGCACGCACCGACCAGGCCGCGCGCAAGCAGGCCGGCATCAGCTTCTTCCTGGTCGACATGCGCCAGAAGGGGATCGAGGTGCGGCCGATCATGGGCCTGGCCGGCGACCACGAGGTTAATGCGGTGTTCCTCGACGATGTCGTCGTGCCGGCCTGCGACATGGTCGGCGAGGAAGGCCAGGGCTGGACGATTGCGAAGTTCCTGCTGGAAAACGAACGCGGCGGTTCGTGCCACGCGCCAGCCCTGCTGGCGGACCTGGCAATCATACGCGCCCAGGCCGCCGAGCGGCCGGGTGAGGGCAATGAGACGATGGCGCAGGATGCGCTGTTCATGGCGCGCCTCGCCTGTGCCGAATTCGAGGCGCAGGGCCTGGAGATGACGGAATTGCGCATCCTGTCCGACATAGCCAACGGACGCCCGCCTGGTCCGCAGACCTCGCTGGTCAAACTCGTGGCATCCAACCTCAAGCAGCATGTCGGCACGTTGATGATGCAACTCTACGGCTATGCGGGTCTGCAGCTTGCCCGCACGCGGCCGCTTTACGGCGAAAACGCGCCGCGTCCGGCATTGGGCGTCGGCGCGCAGATCGCCGCACCGACCTATCTGAACAACCGCGCGTGGACCATCTTCGGCGGCACGAACGAGGTGCAACGTTCGATTATTGCCAGGACGGTGCTCGGCCTGTGACAAACAGGGGGGAACATGAGCGGCAGGCTTGACGGCCGCGTGGCGCTGGTGACGGGCGGCGCCTCGGGCCTGGGGCGCGCCATGGTGCAGCACTTCGCGGCCGAAGGCGCCCACGTCATGGTCGGCGACATCGACCTTGACGGCGCGCACGGCATCGGCACCGAGCTCGGCGACGCGGTGCGCGTGCAGCGCCTGGACGTGACGAGCGAGTCGGACTGGATCGATGCCTTCGCCGCGGTCGAAGCCTGGCGCGGCCGGATCGACGTGCTTGTCAACAACGCCGGCATCACGACCTTCGGCACCGTCGAGACGCTCGGTGTCGCGGATTTCCGGCAGATGCTCGAGATCGATCTCGTTGGCGTGTTCCTCGGCTGCAAGCACGTGACCGGGCTGATGAGGCGCACAGGCGGATCGGTGATCAACATGTCCTCGATGTGCAGCATACGCGCCCAGCCCGAGTATTGCGGCTATAACGCCGCCAAGGCTGGCATGACGCATCTGTCGAAATCCGTGGCGCTGCATTACGCGCGCGAAGGCTACGGCATACGCTGCAACACCATCCATCCTGGCGTGATGCACACCCCGATCCTGGACAAGGTGATGGCGCAGGTCGAGGACCCGCAGGCGTTGTATGCCCAATGGTCCGCGCTTCACCCGGTCGGCCGGATGGGCCGACCTGACGAGGTCGCCGGCATGGCGCTGTATCTCGCCTCCGACGAGGCCACGTTCGTGACCGGCGCCGAATTCGTCATCGACGGGGGATCGTCCCTGTGAACGGCCAGCCGGCGTCGGCGCCGGCGACCTTGCAGGACCTGATCGACCGGTCGGCTGTCGCCGACACGATCCTCGCCTACGCCGCGGGCATCGACCGGCGCGACTGGGCGCTGTACCGCTCGATCTTCGCCGATCTGGTCGAGTTCGACTTTTCCTCCTGGTCCGGGCTGAAGGCCACCATGCCGGCGGATGACTGGGTGGCACAGGTGCGCGACACGCTTGCATGCTTCGACGCGACCCAGCACAGCCTGACCAACATCATCGTCAGGCTCGACGCCGACATTGCGACCACCGACGTGACCGTCGTGGCGCGGCACAGCTTCGGCGGCGAACTGCAGCTGCTCGGCGGCTTCTACGTCCACCGGCTGGTGCGGCAGGGCGCGCTCTGGAAGATCGTCGCCTGCAGGTTGGTGATCACCTGGGAGCAGGGCGATCGTGCCTTGTTCGCCCGTGCCCACGCGCGTGGCATACCCGCGATCGGGCGGATGGCGGTTCGTGAAGCGACCGAGACCTAGTCCGCTCGTCTGCTCGCCGTTACGGAAAGCTCATGCAATGTCCGCCGAGGGCCTGGTACGATGGGTCGGCCCTGGTGCGGGACGGGGCGTAAAGCGGCGCGGTCCCGGCCTGAGGCTCGACGATAGGCGGTCCGGCAAAATCGGCCATCGTCATGTCGAGTGGTGCCACCCGATCCCAGTCATGCACGGATCGCCTGTGCACGAAGGCCCATCGACCGTCGGCGAAACGGTGGTGATCCAGATAGCGGCCGCCACCCCAGATATCGACCAGCTTGCCGTCGCGCTCGACACGCAACAGGACGGTCCAGTAGGACTCGCTCCAGGCCTGGCCGCCATCCACCTCGATGAGTATGTTGCTGAGCACGTGCCGGGTCAGCTTCATCGGTTCGTGCACCTTCCACACCCAGTCGACAAAATCCGCGCCGGTGCCGGAGAACAGCGGGGTGTGCTGGTCCGTGCCGCCGTCGTGCCAGCACGACAGCGCCAGTTCGCGGTCCATGCGGTCAAGCGCCCTGCAATAGCGGTGAAGCAGTTCGGTGATGGCCTGCTTGGCAAGCAGCTCTGCGAGCGCGGAAGGTGTGACATCCATGCGCGAGTCCGCTCTCAGCCTGTTGTTTCGGCAGAAATGGGGGTGGGAGCGGCATCTACCGATTGCAGCCGACCGGGATCGCTGCGCGCAAAGACCGGGTAGTCGGTGTAGCCTTCTTCGCCCTGCGTGTAGTAAGTGGCCACCTCCGGACGGTTGAGCGCCCAGCCCTGTCGGTAGCGTTCGGCCAGGTCGGGATTGGCGATGTAGGCCTGCCCGATGCCAATCATGTCGGCATGCCCGGCTTGCACGGCGGCGGCCGCACTCGGCCGGCTGAACCCGGCCACGAACATCGCCGGCCCGTCGAACAGCGGCCTGAGCGTGCCGTACACGTCCCACCCGACACCGTAATCACCGAGTTGCAGATAGGCTATGCCGCGTTTCGATAGTTCGCGCACCGCATGGGTGTACGTGGCGATTGCGTCGTCGTCGAACACGTTGTGAAACGTCCAGCCCGGCGAGAGCTTCACCGCAACGAAATCCGCGGAGGTCGCGGCCGTCATGGAGTCCACGCAGGCGAGCAGGAACGCTGTTCGCCTGGGCACGCTGCCGCCCCACTCATCGGTGCGCAGGTTCGTGTTGGTGGACAGGAACTGCATCGGCAGGTAGCCCGAGGCGGCGTGGATCTCCACGCCGTCGAACCCGGCCTGCCGCGCCCGCGCGGCGCAGTCGCCGAACGCGTCAATCACGCCCAGCACCTCGGCATGGGTCAGCGCGCGCGGCTCCGGATACGGACGCTTGGGGCGGGGACAGTTGATCGTGTAGTGCCTGGCGGTTGGATCGGGCCGGACTGCCGAAGGCGCCACAGGCTGCGCGCCATCGAGCATCAACGGGTCCGACAGGCGGCCGACATGCATGATCTGGCCGAAGATCGTGCCGCCCGCATCGTGCACGGCGTCGGTCACCCGCCGCCAGCCGGCGGTGTGTGCGTCGGAGTGCAAGCCGGGTGTGAACAGGTATCCCTTTCCCATCGGGGACGGGTAGATGCCTTCGCTGACCAGCAGGCCGGCGGAGGCGCGCTGCCGGTAGTACTCGACGTTGAGATCGGTGGGCACGCCGTCCAGTGACGATCGCTGCCGGGTCATCGGCGCCAACGCCAGACGGTTGCGGATCGTCGTGCCGCCGACGCAAGTCGGTTCGAACAGACAGTCGCTGGTGTCGTTCAGAACTGCATTCTCCAGGCCGTCCAATTCCCGCAAGTCCGGCAGTTTCGATCGAGGTATCCTGTGTGACCGGTCCACGGCTCCTGGCTTTTAAGCGAGCTTTGCCGGATCTCGGCTGGTCTCTAGCGTCGGCCAGGCTGTCTGCAAGCTCGGATGGAATTTACGGCCATCTTCGACACAAGCCCGGAGACACGACGTGCGGTCCATCGGAGTGAAGCGGCATACCGTCTGTCAGGTGTGCCACGCCGCCTGCGACCTGGTGGTCGAATTCGACGGTGACGTGCCGGTAAGGCTCTACGGCGACAAGAACAACGCCGCGTACCGGGGCTACAGCTGCATCAAGGGCCGCCAGTCTGCCGCCTACGCCACCGCGCCGGAACGGCTGCTGCAATCACGCAAGCGGAACGCAGGCGGCGATCATGTGCCGGTAGGCTCGCAACAGGCGGTCGCCGAAATCGCCGAGCGGATCGGCGAGATCGTCGCTTTGCACGGGCCACGCGCGGTGGCCTGCTACGTGGGCACGCACGGCTACAATAATTTTCCTGCCCATGCCTATGCCGATGCTGTCCTGGCGGCGCTGGGCTCGCCGATGATGTTCAACGCCGTCTCCATCGACCAGCCGGGCAAGGCGATCGGTCTGGCCTTGCACGGACCCTGGCTCGCCGGAACCCCGCCCATCGCACGATGGGAGAGCCTGCTGCTGGTCGGCACTAACCCGATCGTGTCGATGAACGGCGGCCTTGGGGTCAACCCCGCGGCGCGGCTGCATGAGGCCCGCAAACGCGGCCTTAAGCTGATCGTGATCGATCCGCGCGTGACCGAAGTTGCCGCGCAGGCCGACGTGCATCTGCAGGTGCGCCCCGGGGAGGACCCCGCCGTACTCGCCGGCATCGCGCGCGTGATGCTGACCGAAGGGTTGTACGACGCCGATTTCGTCGGCGCCGAAACGGTAGGCCTGGCCGAGTTGCGCGACGCCGTGGCACCGTTCACGCCGGAGCTGGCCGCAGCGCGCGCCGGGATCGCCGCGGACGACCTCGTACGCGCCGCGCGGTTGTTCGCTTCCGGCCGCAGCGGGGCGGTCTCTGCCGGCACCGGCTCGAACATGGCCGGGCACAGCAACGTGACGGAGTATTTCGTCAAGGTGCTGACCACGCTCGCAGGGTTCTGGCTGCGCGCCGGCGAGACGATCGGCAACCCAGGCGTGATGGTCAACCGCGCGCCGGCCATCGCCGCCTCGCCTGGCCCGTTTCCAGCTATCGGCTACGGCCACAAGATGCGCATACGCGGCCTGGAAGAGACACCTGCCGGGCTGCCAACGGCGACGCTGGCTGAGGAGATCCTGATGCCAGGCGAGGGCCAGGTGCGTGCGCTGCTGGTGCTGGGCGGCAACCCGATGGCGGCCTGGCCGGACCAGGAGAAGACCTACGCGGCGATGCGGTCGCTGGATCTGCTGGTCTGCTTCGACCCCGTGATGTCGGCCACCGGCCGGCTGGCGCATTACGTGCTCGCCCCCAAGCTCGGCCTGGAGACGACCTCCACCACCATGCACAACGAGATGTTCGGCAATTTCGGGCCGGGCTGGGGCTACGAGGAGCCCTATGCGCAATATAGCGGACCACTCACGCAGCCGCCGCCGGGCAGCGATCTGGTCGAGGAGTGGGAGGTGCTGCATAGCATCGGCCGCCAACTCGGCCTGGAGCTCCGGCTGCGCGACTGGTCCATTCCCGATCCGGTGGCGGCCAGGCAGGCGGGCACCGATCTGGACATGACCGGAACGCCGAGCGCGGACGATGTTTGGCGCATGATCACGCGCCATTCGCCAGTCGCGGTCGACGTGGTCAAAGGCTGCGGCGAGTCGGGCCACGTCTTCGACAGGCCGGCGCTGGTCGTGCAGCCACGGCCGGCCGACTGGACGGGCCGGCTCGACATCGGCAACCCCATCCTGCTGGCCGAACTGACTTCGGTGCTCGCTGAACGCGATGTCGAGCTGGATGCGTCATACCCCTTCCGGCTGATCAGCCGAAGACTGCACGACGTGGTCAATTCCTGCTGGCATGACGCGCCGAAGATCGGCGCGCGCGTCGCCGGAAACGGCGCGTTCCTGCATCCCGACGATCTCGCCATGCTGGGATTGCAGGACGGAGCCGCCATCGACATCGTCTCGCGCGTGGCGCACGTTGCCGCCATCGTGCGTACGGACCCCAGCGTCCGGCGCGGCTGCGTGTCCATGAGTCATGCCTGGGGTGGCAATCCGGGCGAGGACGACGACCCCGCCGTGCGAGGCGGCAATACCGGCCGGCTTGTTCCCGTCGATCGCGAGTATGACGCCATGACAGGCATCCCCCGCATGAGCGCCATTCCGGTGCGCCTGCATGCGCGATGACGATGGACCAAGCCGGCTCGCCAACTGCGTTTCACCGGCTGGAGCAAACACGCCGCTCGGATTGTGACGGCGTGCCGCGATCGGCTCCAGACCGAACGGCAGTGGTTCTCGCGCAAGACGCCTCGTTCGCGCCGTCGGGATACCTGCCGTCGAGCTTGCGAGCGAACGCCGTGACCTGCCCGAAAAACCTTACGCGTTGAGCCCGATGTAACCGAGCTGGGTCGCCTTGAAGAGTGTCTGGCTGCGATTCACCGCACTCAGCTTCACTGACGCGTTATGTATGTGGAACCGGACGGTCGCACGGCTGCGAAGCATGATCATGCTGATTTCAAAATCGGTTTTGCCCACCGCGGCCCAACGCAGGCATTCCACCTCGCGCTTGGACAGCATCGCACCGACGGGTACCCGCTCCTGACGGCACATCACCCGCGTGTAGCTCGCAACGAAGGTACGCGTCATCAGGCCGAGCATGTCGCCGTGTTTCTCGAACTCTTCCGAGACGTCCACGTGCGAGCGGTCCCAGGGCACGAAACTGGCCGCACCGATCTGGCCGAACGGCAGATGCACCGGCACGACGATAGCCGCCGGCGTCAACCCGCGACGTTCGAAATTGCTCAGGTCGAGCGCGTCCAGCATCGAGTTCGGGAGCGGACTGCGAAAGCCTTCGGCGTTGCACCAGAAAGGCTCGCTCTCGTAGCGGCAGGCTGTCGGCAGGGGAGAATCAAGCGCCAGCCTCGGCACGCGCCACCAGCGATCGTTCTCGTCGTTTGTCCAGCCGAACACGCCGGTGGCAAGCACGTCGCCATCAGCGTCCACCATTGGCTGGCTGACCGCGATGTTGTGACAGACCGCGACACGAAAACCAAGCATCTCATGGACGATGTCACGCAACCTCTCCGCGGCGCCCCTCACACCTTGCGGACTCAAAAACCTCAGCTCGTCGATGTCGAATTTCATGCGACCGTCCTGTTCGGATCTGGATCCCAGTTTTGCTACGTTTCCCACCTTCCGGGTTACAAGGTTTGACAGGCGCCAGCAAGCCCCGGCTGGGTTGCCGATGTCCAAATTCAAGTCCGGCCAAAGGCATTTCTGGCCAAGGGCATTGTTCGACGACACACAGTCTTTCGATCGCGTGGCAAGCGTCTGGCCTGTCCGCGGAGGTGAGTGCCAGCGCCACCTTGTCAAAAGCACAGCTTGCCCGCGGGCCGATGAGGCTGGCATGCCCGGCA
Source organism: Rhodospirillales bacterium (assembly GCA_903643085.1). GTDB lineage: Bacteria > Pseudomonadota > Alphaproteobacteria > Acetobacterales > Acetobacteraceae > BOG-908. The sequence continues at coordinate 26,493 of CAHJWU010000002.1, read as the reverse complement.
CGGGACTTCGGGTGCAGGCATGAAGCGTCTGGCGGGCAAGGTGGCGCTGGTGACCGGCGGCAGCAGCGGCATAGGCGCCGCCGCCGTGCGGCGACTTGCCGAGGAAGGCGCCGAAATCGTCTTCACCGGCCGCAATGAAGAGGCGGCGGCAACGGTCGCACAGGCGACCGGCGCACATTTCCACCGCCATAGCGTGCAGGACAGGGCGGCCTGGCCGGAACTGATGTCGATGATGGAGGCACGGTTCGGCCGGCTGGACATCGCCTTCGCCAATGCAGGCGTCGAAGGGGCGGATACCAACATCGAGGCGATCACCGCGGAAGCCTGGGACCAGATCGTCAGCGTCAACCTCACCGGACCGATGCTGACCGCCCAGCACGCCATAAGCCTGATGCGGCGCAACCCGGGCGGCCCGGGCGGATCGATCATACTGAACTCGTCGATGAACGGCATCCTCGCCTTGGGTGGCAACGTCGGCTATTCCACCACCAAAGGGGCGTTGCGGCTGCTGGCAAAGTCGGTGGCCATGCACTGCGCAAGTCAGGGCCTGACCATACGCTGCAACTCCATTCATCCCGGGGTGGTGGAGACGCAGATGATCACTCAGGCGATCGCCGGCAGTCCCGATCCTGCGGCGGCGCGGCGCACGCTGGAAGGTCTCTCGCCGCTTCGGCGTATGGCCACGATGGAGGAAGTCGCCGGCCTGGTGGTCTATCTCGCGTCCGACGAGGCGGCGTTCATCACAGGCGCCGAATACCTCATCGATGGCGGGTCCACGGCGGGGATGAACGGCGTGTGAGGCGTGTTCCGCTCGGACCGCATCACCACCGCTTCCGTGCCGCAGGGCTGTGGCGCGATCGCACCATCGCCGAGGACGCGCGCGACCTGGCCGATGCCTCGCCCGACAGCGTGGTTTTCCCCAACGATCCGGGGCAGCCGACCTATGCCGGATTGCTGAGGAACGCGGAGGCGCTGGCGATATCGCTGGCCGATCTCGGCCTGCGACCGGGCGACGTCGCGAGCTTCCAGACCTTCAACTGGGTCGAAGCGGCGGTCATCAATCTTGCCGCATGCATCGGCGGTTTCGTCGTCAACCCCATCGTGCCGATCTACCGCGATGCCGAAGTGCGGCAGATGCTGGCAGACAGCGCCGCCAAAATCTTCTTCTATCCTGGCGCGGGGGCAAACGGAGCGAGCGGCTTCGACTACGCCGCGATGGTCGACCGCCTGCGCGCCGGTCTGCCCACGCTGGCGCATGCGATACGGGTGCGCGGTCCGCAGAGCGCGTCGGATTTTACGGCGCTGGTGGCGGCCGGTCGTGGCCGCTCACGCGGCTGGGCGAGAGTCGATCCGGACACGGTCAAGCTGCTGCTCTACACCTCGGGCACCACCGGCCGGCCGAAAGGCGTGCTGCACAGCCACAACACGCTGGCGCGCGTCTCGCAGCTCAGCTTCGCGCATTGGGGCGTGCGTGCGGGCGATGCCGTGCTCATGCCGTCCCCGGTCACCCATGTCAGCGGCTACTCGGGCGGTCTCGAACAGCCCTTCCTGTCAGCAACGCGCAGCGTCCTGATGGAGCGCTGGGACGCGGACGCGGCACTGGACCTGATTGAGAAATTCCAGGTCACCGCGACGGTGGCCGCAACACCGTTCCTGGTGGAACTGGCCGAGACGGCGCGAGTCCGTGGCGTGCTCCTGCCCAGCCTGCGCGTGTTCGCCTGCGGAGGGGCTGCCGTTCCCGCCGATGTGGTGCGGCGTGCCAACGAGGCTTTTGCGCAGCCCTGCGCCTTCCGCGTCTTCGGCGCCTCCGAAGTGCCTCTGGTGACGGTGGGCTTTCCTCCTGTCGAGGAGCCGGAGCTTGCTGCCGCGAGCGACGGGCCGGCCATCGACTACGAGATACGCATCGTCGACCCGTCCGGCCAGCCCGTGCAGGACGGCGTGGAAGGCGAGATACTGGTGCGCGGTCCTGCGATGTTCCTCGGCTATGCCGACGAGGCGCAGACGCGCGAGGCCGTCACCGAGGACGGTTTTTTTCGCACCGGCGACCTGGGCACGATGTCGTCGCGTGGCGCGCTGGCCATTACCGGCCGCCAGAAAGACCTGATCATACGCGGCGGCGAGAACATCAGCGCGAAAGAGATCGAGGACGTGCTGATGCGTCATCCCGCCGTGCGCCAGGCGGCCGTGGTGTCCATGCCGCATGCGCGGCTTGGCGAAGGCGTCTGCGCCTTCGTCGTGACCGGCACACCCGCGCCCGACTCCGCCGGCTTGGCCGAATTCGTCATGGCCAACGGGCTGGCGCGGCAGAAATGTCCCGAGCACATCGAATTCGTCGACAGCCTGCCGATGACCGCCTCTGGCAAGCTGCGCAAGGACGTGTTGCGCGCGCGGATACGCGAGCTCCTCTGCACGCGCGCGGGATCGCCGGTTTGATGCGGGCAAGGATCGGATGAAGATACGTCAGCTCGCCTATTTTGTGCCGGACGTGCGGGTGGCGGCTACGCGGCACCGCAGCGAGTTCGGTTCCGGTCCGTTCCTGATCGCCGACCATATCAGACTGACGTCGAGCCTGCATCGCGGGCGTGCGGCACCGCTCGACCACAGCGCGGCCTACGGTCAGTGGGGCGACATCATGGTCGAGTTCGTCCAGCAGAACAATGACGGCCCGTCGGCGTTCCGCGACATGTATCTTGCGGGCGGCGAAGGCCTGCACCACGTCGCCATCTTCGTGGACGATGTCGGCGCCGCCATCGCCAGATACGAGCGGCAAGGCGATACGGTGGCGCTGCACGCGGAGATGGCGTCCGGCTTCGTGTTTGCCATGATCGACACGGTCGCTCGCCACGGACATATGATCGAGCTGTACAGGCCCGACAGCACGCTGGTGGATTTCTACGCGATGGTCGCCGCCGAACCCGAAGCCGGACAGCCCTGGCGGGAGATCGACCTGAACTGACAGAAGTTTTCTGGTTTCAGGATCTACGCCGGCGAGTCCTCCAACTGGCTGGAATGCCAGTAGCCGCGCATCTCGAACGCAACCAATGTCGGGTAAAATCTCGGGAAAGGACGCGCCATGGATCTGGGCCTGAAAGGGTTGAAAGTCGTGCTCACCGGCGGCAGCCGCGGCACCGGCCGCGCCACGCTGGAGCTGTTCGCGCGGGAGGGCGCGGATGTCGGCTTCTTCTCACGCAACCAGGCGCAGATCGACGACGCGGTGGCAAGCATGGCGCGCCATGGCGGAAAGGTGGCGGGCGTGGCGGGCGACCTCGCCGACCTGGAGTCCTATCCGGCGCTACTTGCCCGGATCGCCGACCAGCTCGGTGGCTGCGACATCTTCATCCCGTCTGCCAGCGCATCAGGGTCCAAGCTTGCCGCCGACTGGGAGGCGTGCTTTCGCATGGACGTGCTTGGCACCGTGAAAGGTTGCGAAGCCATGCTGCCGTACCTCGAGAAATCCAGCCACGCATCGATCATTATCCTGGGCAGCACGGCAGCCACGGAAACGTTTTTCGTCCCGCAGGCCTTCAACGCCATGAAGGCGACGCTGATGACCTATTCCAAGCAGCTCGGTCAGGCCTGGGGTCCGAAAGGCATACGCGTCAACGTGGTCTCGCCAGGTCCCGTCTGGTTCGAAGGCGGTAACTGGGACGACGTGAAGCGCGACATGCCGGATTTCTATGCGGCAACCGAGGCGCAGATGGTGCTTGGCCGGTTCGGGCTGTGCGAGGACGTGGCGCGGACGATCGTGTTCATGGCCAGCCCGGCGGCTTCCTGGACGACGGGGACGAACGTGATCGTCGACGGAGGATACACCAAACGGGTGCAGTTCTAGATCGCCGCACGCAGCCTGGACGCGTTCCAGGCACAGAGCAGAGCACATGGCTCATACCAAACCGCCTTGAGGTTGACTCTCGGGTGAGTAAGAAAGGCCTTCTTTTTTGCAAAAAAGAAGCAAAAAACTTTTGCTTCCCGCGCAGCTGAGCGGCCTCGTTTTTTCAGGAGGCACCCGCACGCCGCAGATGCGGAGGAAGTAAAAGTTTTTTGGTCCTTTTTTTCAAAAAAGGACTGCTTGCTTTCTATGTGTAACTTTTTGCAGCGGCTTGGTGTCAAAGCTTAAGGATCATCTTGCCCTGGTTGGTGCCTTCGAACAGGCGCATGAAGGCGGGATAGGCCTGATGTATGCCGTCTTCGATGTGTTCGTCCACGCGTAGCCTGCCTTCGGCAACCCAGCGTGACATCACCTGCGCACCTTCGGCGAAGCGGGGCAGGAACTCCTTGACGAGGAAGCCCGAGATCGTCGCTGTCTTCACCACCAGTTGCCACAGGTTGCGCGCCCCGGTCATACCGTCCGTCGAGTTATACTCGCTGATCAGCCCGCACAGCGCCACGCGGGCGTGCTCGTTGAGGCATAACAGGCCGGCATCCAGAACCGTGCCGCCCACATTTTCGAAAATGACGTCCACGCCCTGCGGCGCGGCCGCGGCGATCCTGGACGCAAGCGCCTGCGTATCCAGGCCGCGGTAATCGACGGCCGCGTCGTAGCCGTAATCCTCGATCAGCCTGCGGCACTTCTCGGCGCCACCGGCAATCCCCACCGTCCGGCAGCCCAGGATGCGGGCGATCTGCCCCACGAGCGAACCCACAGCGCCCGCCGCCCCGCTGACAAGCACCGTAGCCCCCGGTTGCGGCCGCCCGATTTCGATCAATCCGAAATAGGCGGTCAGCCCCACCGCGCCCAGCACCGAAAGGTAGTGCGTGGGGCTGGCAACCGTGTCCGTATCGATTTTCATCAGGAAGCCGCCAGGCCGCGCCACCGAAAAATCCTCGATCGCGTTCAGCCCGACCACCCAGTCGCCCTCGGCGAACGCCGCGTTGCGCGTGGCGGCCACACGACCCACAGTGGTCGCATGCACCGGTGAGCCGAGTGCGACCGGCGGCAGGTAGGACGGCAGGTCATCGAGCCAGCCGCGTATCGCCGGGTCGAGCGACGCGTAGACGTTGCCCACCAGTATCTCGCCCTCGGCCAGCGACGGTGCCGCAACTTCGTCGAGCGCGAAATCGGCTGGCTGGGGCAGGCCGTGCGGCCGGCGAACCAGGGTGAAGCGTCGATTCGCGATCATGGCGTAACCTACTGCCGGCTCAGCCCGCTGGCACCTGTCCTATTGAACAAGTCCGGGCGGGCAACGATACGTTGTCGGTGTTGTCGCGAACTAGCGGGCAACCCACCGTATCGCGTTTTCCACCAGGCGCCGGTAGTTCGGATCTTCGTAGGTCCTGACGTCGTGTCCTGGCTGCAGGTAGACAATCCGGCTGTTCGCCGCCTGCCTTGCCCAGCCGATCACGTCCGATCCGTCCTGGTGAGACCAGCCTGTGTTGTCGTGCAGCGCGCCGCGCATGGCGGACGCGGCCGAATGGAAGCCCGCCGCCTCGAAGCGGTGGCGCGCGCGCAGCAGCGGTGTCGCATCGTCGAAGACCTCAGCCAGATACAACTCGTCATGCAGCGGAAAACGCGCGGGCAGGCCGCGCATCACGGGATGGTCGGGCGCGGTCACTTCGGCCACGTAGTCGACGTCGTGGCGATACCCCGAATCCTGGCAGGTCCGGCCGCGCAGTTCGCCCGGACGATACAAAAAGGCGCCGCCGAGCTGCTCGGCGTAAAACGGCCAGGCCGGCCAGCCCGCCAGGGCATGATGCAAGGCGACGACTCCCTTGCCGCTCTGCAGCAGCGCGGTGAAGCCGTCGCGTAACGCCGGCCCGGGATCGACATAGCCAGGCTTCTCGGCTTCGGCAGCGAAGTCCAGCCCCGGCATGTCATAGAGTACCAGCGCCTGGTAGGGCGACATGCCCTCCGGAGTCATCAGCTGTGCCGCAGCCGGCTGGTCGACCATCGTGGCCGCGATGCCCGTCATGCCGAGGAACAGGGCATCGAACGCCGTGCGGTCGAACGGATGGCCCCTCACGGCGACCAGCACGTTCAACCCCGCACGATATTCTATGACCGGCATCGGGCCGTCATGCCGGCAGGACGTGACCTTGCTGCAGCATCTGCTTGCCGTCCGCGATCATCCTGGCGATCTTCACATGCAGGTGGCGTATGCGCATCTCGGAATACAGCGCGAAATTGACCACGCCGGTGCCTGAGCTGCGCAGGCCCGTCTGCACATGCGGCAGGTTCTCCATGTCCTGCTCGAACACCTTCGCAAGCGCGCCAAGGCTCGGTGCGTCGCTCCAGTCCTGATCCAGACGCAGACGATGTTCAGCCGCCGGTGCCGGCCGTTTGCCGTTTTTCGGCACGCGCTTGAGAATGATGATCTCCATGACCGACAGCTCCGGATTCAATCCCTCCGGACGCCAGCGATAGACCAGGTTCGGCGCATAGCCTGCCCAGAAGCTCTGATGCGGGAACACGTTGTAGAGCAGCGCGTCCATCATCTCCGCATCCGACCGGCCGGCATAATCCCAGCCGTCCTCGGCAGCCAGCGCCTGACGCGTCATTTCTGCGGCGTAGGTGCGCGCGGTCTGGCCGTCCTGCAGCGTCATCGGCGCCTTCGGCGTATCGCGTGCGCCGGTGCGCGCGCGATCGTCCTCTTCCGCGTCGGACCCGCCGCCGGCCGCCTCCATCGCCTGCAGGATGGCCATGTCAGACAGGTTGCGCGACGCCATCGTCGGGCTGACCACGCCGGTGGCGGTAAACTGGCGCGACACGTGGTCCGACAGGATGTCGTACTGGCTGTTCACGTCGCCCAGGAACGGCACGAGCTGCGGATGGGTGGCGATCGTGTGGTGGCTCTCCATGAAGGCTTCCGCCATCACCTTCCAGTTGCAGGGCACCACTTTCGAGACATGCAGGGCCTTGTAGTGGTCGGCCAGATCGTAGCGTTCGAAATGCTCCGCGAGCGGCCCGAGCGTCTCCATGAGCGGCGCCGCATCGGGGTCGAAATTGACGAACACGAAGCCGCCCCACGTCGCGACCTTGACTTCCGGCAAACTCATGTCGCGATCCTGGAACTGGGGAAAATCCCAATCGATCGGGTTGCTGCGGAAACGTCCGGCGCACGTCCAGCTCATGCCGTGGTACTTGCACCAGAAATGGGACCTGTGCCCGTCGCCGTCGACCAGCTTGCGGCCGCGATGCAGGCAGGAATTGTAGAAAGCCTTGATGCTGCCGTCGGCCTGTCGCGTGACGATCAGGCTCTTGCCGACGTTCTCATAGACGAAGACGTCGCCCGGCTCGGGTATCTCCTCTTCCCGGCAGGTCCACTGCCACACCTTCAGCCAGACGTGGCGCACCTCGTCGGCGAAATGCTGGGGATCGAAGTAGTCGGTGACGGGTATGCCGCCATCGCCCAAATCGAGGGTCGGACCCTGGCGCAAATGGTCCGGAACGGCGCGTGTGTCGCGTTCCAGGATGTCCTCGTAGGATTCGGACGGATGGCGGTCGGGTCGGTATCCGGTGGCTTGGTCCATGAGGGTGCCTCCTGTCGGGCAGGGCACCCGCGTCCTGATGGTCAGGCCGTCCGGACGTGCCCGCTGCGTGATGTGCTCCGGCCGGTGCCGCTCGGCACCTGTGACAAGTGATAGAGGTGCCAGCGCGGTCCGGCCAGGACGGCAACCTGACAAAGATGCCAGCTTGCCGCCTGCCGGCCCCGCGGGCCACCACTGCATGCTGAAGTCTGGGAGATGCGCGCGATGACAGCTGAGCCGGCCGACCCCGACCGGACCGTGCTTCTCGACATCTACCGGCGCGCCAACCTGGTCTATCGGGCCGACGAGAAGTTTCGCGCCATGATCGGCGCCGGTGAGCTGCAGATCATCTACTATTCGCCGCGCGGCCAGGAGATCCTCTCCGCCGCCCTCATGGCCGCACTCCAGCCGGACGACTACCTCGTCACCACCTATCGCGGCATCCACGATCAACTGGCGAAGGGCATTCCGCCCAGGGAACTGTGGGCCGAGTTCGCCGGCAAGAAGACCGGCACCTGCAAGGGCAAGGGCGGCCCGATGCACATCACCCATCCCAAGACGGGCGTGATGGTGACGACCGGGATCGTGGGGTCCGGCATGCCGATCGCCAACGGGCTGGCCCTGGCCAGCCAGCTCGCCGGAGACGGCCGCGTGACGGTGGTCTGCTTCGGCGACGCGGCAAGCAACATCGGCGCGTTTCATGAATCGCTGAACATGGCGCAGATCTGGCGTCTGCCGGTGATCTTCGTCTGTCAGAACAATCTGTATGGCGAACACACGCCGCAGGCCATGTCCACGGGGGCGGCCGAGCTCATCGACCGTGCCCCCGGCTACGGCATACGCGCGGTGCAGGTGAACGGCAACGACGCCTTCGCGATGCACAGGGCCGCAAGCGAGGCGGTGGCTCACGCGCGCGCCGGCCATGGTCCCACCTTCATGGAGGCCAAGACCTTCCGCTTCCACGGTCATCTGCTTGGCGACGACAGCCACTACATTCCCAAGGCGGAGATGCAGGCGGCGCGCGCCGCCGATCCGATCCCCGCCTATCGGCGCGCGTTGCTCGAACGACAGTTCGCCGCCGCCGAACTGGACGCGATCGATGCCGACATCGCAGCCGTGATTGACGAGGCCGCGGCCCATGCGATGGCGAGCGGCTACCCCGAGGCGCACGAGCTCCGGCTCGACGTGCTGGAGACGGAGATCGCGGCATGAACGCGCAACGCCCCGTCCAGGGCAGGAAAGTGAACTTCATCCAGGCCGTCAACATGGCCATGGACGAAGCGATGGCGGCGGACAGCCGGGTGATCCTGCTGGGTGAGGACATCGCCGACGCGCAGGGCGGCGGCGTGTTCACCGCCACCAAGGGGCTGTCGGCCAAATACGGCACCGACCGCGTGCGCTCCACGCCGATTGCCGAACAGGCGATCGTCGGCGCGGCGGTCGGTGCCGCCATTGCCGGCTACCGTCCGGTGGCCGAGATCATGCTGATGAACTTCATCACCGTGGCGATGGACCAGGTGGTCAACCACGCCGCCAAGCTGCGCTTCATGTCAGGTGGCCAGACGCATGTGCCGCTGACCATACGCACGGCCACCGGTGCCGGCGCGGGCTTCGGCGGCCAGCATTCCGACATGCTGGAAGCCTGGTTTGCGCACGTGCCGGGGTTGAAGGTTGCGACCGCGTCCAACCCCGCCGACGCCAAGGGGCTGTTGCTGTCCTGTATCGAGGACAACGATCCGTGCATCTTCATCGAGAACACGCTGGCGTACGGCACCACCGGTCCGGCGCCGCCGCCAGGCTATCGGGTGAAGCTCGGTTGCGCGGCCACCCCGCGGGTGGGACGCGACGTCAGCGTGATCGCCTACGGCCCGGCCGTGCTGCACGCGCTGGCGGTTGCCGAGAAGCTGGAACCGGAGGGCGTGTCGGTCGAGGTGCTGGACCTGCGCACGATCGCGCCGTTCGACGAGGACGCGGTGCTTGCCTCCGTCTCGCGCACCCGGCGAGCGGTGGTGGTGCACGAGGCGGTGCGCAAATTCGGCGTGGGCGCGGAGATTTCCGCCACCATACACGAGAACCTGTTCGGCGTGCTGAAGGCACCGGTCCAACGCGTAGGCTCCGCCTACAGCCCGGTGCCGTTCTCGCCGGCGCTGGAAAAGCTGTTTCTCTACAGCCGCGACCAGATCGAGGCGGCGATCCGGAAGACGATGGAATCCTGAAGCGATGAGCACTGAACTGCGCATACCCAAGATCGGCGTCAGCATGACGGAGGCCACGCTCAGCGAATGGCTTGTCGCCGACGGCGCGACGGTCGACGCCGGCACGCCGGTCTATGCCATCGAGATGGACAAGTCGACGAACGAGATAGAGGCCCCTGTCGGAGGCGTGCTGAAAATTGTGGGCGAGGTAGGTGAAACCTATGAGATCGGCGCGCTGATAGGCCGCATCGACTGACACATGCGCCCGGTCCGCCCCGCCTACGTCGAGTTGCGGCAATACGTCATCGCACCCGGCCGTCGCGCGCGCATGATCGAATTGTTCGACACGTATTTCGCAGACGCGCAAGACGCGTTGGGTTTGCCGATACTGGGACAGTTCGAGGCAGTGGGTGATCCTGACCGGCTCGTCTGGCTGCGCGGATTTGACGACATGGCGAGCCGGCCCGAACGTCTGGGCGCCTTCTATGGCGGCGCGGTGTGGACGCAGCACGGTGCCGAGGCAATCGGCTACGTCACCGGCTACGACAACGTGCAGCTGTTGCGCGCGGCTGAACCGGGTTGCGGACTGCAAGTGGATCTGGACGCGCGTCCTCACGCGGGCGCGCTGGTGCAGAGCAGGGGCGTGAGTGCGGGCACGTATCGCCTGCAGGAGCCGGCCGGCGCCAGCCTGATCGAGCGGGTGCGCGGGCAGCTCGGCCGCAGCCTGCTTGGACTCTACGTCTCCGATCCTACGCCGAACAATTTTCCCGTACTGCCGATACGCGAGGGCGAGCACCTGCTGACCTGGTTTGCAGCCGACCAGGTCCACGACGTTGACACACCCGACGAGCTCCTGCGGCTACAACCCACACCCCGCTCGATCCTCCGTTGACGTCCGCCTGCCCTGGCAGAGAGCTTTGCTTGGGCGGTAACGATCAAGCTGCTGCCGGCTTGGCGGATACGGTTCAGCTCGCGGTGGCGGCGGTCCGCTTGAAGTCCGCAGGGCCGGGGTGGCCGGTGGTCGAGTGGCGCCGCTACGGATGTCCGGACAGCACGCTGTCGTCAGATACGTCGGCGCGGGCCGGGTTGCCAGTCCGGTAGCAGCCTTGGCCGACATGAGCCAGCCTGACCGTATCGCCTGTCGCCTCCTGGATGTCAGCGGCAAGTCGCGCGGTGGCCTGGCAACCCCCACTTCGGCCGGCGTCACAGGCAGCGTCAGCAGATGGCTCAGCATTTCGCGGGCCAGGCAGGTGGGATTAAATCGGCAAAGTCCCGAGCTTCGAAGATTACCCGTCTCCCCTGAGAGAAAACTCTCTGTCCCGTTACCGTAACGTATGTGTCGGCTGTGAAAAGCTTGCAAGACACTGGCTTTTCAGGGGCTGGCAGCCCAAGGATGAATGATCGATGGCGTGAGCGTGCCGACACATCGGTGATGATTCATCGTGATCCGCAAGAAAATGAATCCTACTTTCTGCATTCTCGCATGTTCAGCTTCCGTGTTGTCTGGACGCGCGCGAACACTGAACTGCTCCCGGTGGCAAAACAAAATTTTTTGGTCATTCTCTCTGAAAGAGAGCTGTTCAACGGACCTTTAGCCTGTTCTCACATTGCGGGCCGGAATGCTGTAGTCGGCTCGGACACGCGGCTGAGCCGGTCACGCCGGGCGACACAGAACACGCCTGCGATCTGACAAATGACTCGCACATTTATGGGTTTTTTACACTTCGAAGAGTTTCTAGCATCGTTTCTTTATGCGGCACTGCAATATGGTCGTGATGCAATGTCCGTAGTCGGAGCGTGCGTTGGCGGCTGGGAGTTCGAAGAGTCAGTGCAGAGCAAACGTCAGGCTATGGAAGCCATCCAGGTTTGCACATTCGCGTGCCGCGCGGCTGAAGCACTCGCGCGAATAGGCTGCAACACCACCGAGACCGCGAATCGCTGAAGAGGCAAGCTGCTTTAGAAGGCGTCCGGTCAGGATTGCGCGGCGTGAGCCAACGACGAGCTCGTCTTGCATGTTCGATGAGGCAAGCGGGCCCGCGGCTCCATCCAGCCGGGTGTTACGAATTGTCTTCGCCGGAAGCCGCGGTTTCGGAGAGGTCGCTGCCTTGCTATGCTGCGCCTGCGAGGAAGACGCCTGTCCTGCCAAGCTGCCAGGCCAGGCCAGCCCTGGTGATGTTGGAGGTCGCTTGGATACCGGGTACAAGAGTGCGGACGACCAGGAAACGCGCGTCCCGGATGCCGTCCCGCCACCAGGGCGCCGCCTGTCGGCTGCGGCGCAAGGCGTGGCGCTGCTGGTGCTGGGTGGGGCGCTGGTCGTTTTGCTCTTCGTGTTGCCGGCGATCATGGGCCACGCGGCCCCTGGCGCGGCGCCGGAGCAGGAGACCGCTTCCGTTCCGTTCAAACCCACGGACCAGCAATGGGCCGGGCTTAGGGTCAGGCAGGTGGCCCAGCTCGACTACGCGCCGCAGGTGCAGACCGAAGGGCGGATCGCGCTTGATGACGACCTGACCACCCCCGTGGTCTCACCTTATTCCGGCCGGGTGACGCGTGTGTTCCTGCGCACGGGCGCACAGGTCAAAGCGGGCACGCCGCTGTTCGCCGTGCAGTCCACCGAGCTGGCGCAGGCACAAAATGACCTGGTGAGCGGGCTGGCCTCGCTGCAAACGGCGCATGCGCAGCTTGACCTCGCGCTCGCCAACGAGAGCCGGCTGCACCAGCTCTATCTGGGCCGCGGTGCTGCGCTGAAGGACTGGCAGCAGAGCCGGGTGGAGCTGGCGATCGCCCGCGGCGGGCTGAGTTCGGCTTCCATCGCCGTGGCAGCCGTGCGCAACCGGCTGGGCATACTGGGCGTGAGCCGCTCCGAGATGGCCGGCATAGCCAACGCGCCGGACTTCGAGCGCGAGGCGGCCGACACGATCGTACGCTCGCCCGTGGCCGGCGTGGTGACGCAGCGGGCGATCAACCCGGGGCAGACTATCGTGGGCTCGGTGACCAGCCAGGGCAGCGCGGGCGCGGTGTTCACGATCGGCGACCTCTCCAAGCTGTGGATGATCGCCAACGCGCGTGAGGACGACGCCGGGCGGTTCCACGTGGGCGACCTGGCGCGCGTGACCGTGCCCGCGTTTCCCGACCGCAGCTTCGAGGCCCGCGTTAGCTTTGTGGCGGGCGTGATCGACCCGAACACGCACCGGCTGCTGGTGCGCGCCGAGGTGATGAATTCCGATGGCATGCTGAAACCGGACATGCTGGCCGATTTCGAGATCATGACGGGCACCGCGTCCGCCATCCTGGCGGTGCCCGAAATCGCGTTGGTGTACGAAGGTTCGGACGCGCATGTCTGGGTGGCGGACCCCGTGCACAAGACCCTGGCGCTGCGGCCGGTGGTGACCGGCGCTTCCGACCACGGCATGGTACAGGTGACGCATGGGCTCGCCGCGGGCGAGAGCGTGGTGACGAGCGGAGCGGTGTTCATCGACCGAACGCTGTCTGACGGCTGAACGCAGACAGGCGAAGCGCGCTCTTTCGAGAAGAAGCAGAAAACTGTCATCCATTCAGGGCGGGTCCCGGCCAAGCTCCACGACAGTCGGACCGAAAGCTTTTTTGGTTCTGTCTAAAAAGAACTGCCTGCTTCCTTTTCGGGTGTTTATCGATGAGCGGCCTGTTTTCCTTCGTCCTGCGCCAGCGCATACTGGTCGCCGTTCTCACCGTCTTCGCCTTCGCCGCCGGCGTGGCGAGCTTCATGAACCTCAACATCGAGGCCTACCCCGATCCGGTGCCGCCGTTGGTCGACATCGTGACGCAGAGCACCGGGCAGAGTGCCGAGGAGATGGAACGCTACATCACCATCCCCATCGAAGTGCAGATGGCGGGCATTCCCAACGTCAGCGCGATACGCACGATTAGCCTGTTCGGATTGTCGGACGTGAAAGTGCAGTTCAGCTACGCGTTCAGCTATGAGGAAGCCGAGCAGCGCGTGATCAACCGGCTTTCTCAGTTATCGGCGCTGCCCAACGGCGCGTTGCCAGGCATCTCTCCGGCCAGCCCGGTGGGCGAGATCTTCCGCTACCGCGTGACAGGCCCGCCCGGCTATTCCGTGATGGACCTGAAGACGATAGAGGACTGGATACTGGAGCGCCGGTTCAAGGCGGTGCCCGGCGTGATCGACGTGAACGGCTGGGGCGGCAAGACCAAGACATTCGAGGTGCAGATCGACAAGCCCAGGCTGCTGCACTACGGGGTCACTATCCCGCAGGTGATCGCAGCGCTGAACAACGCCAACGTCAACGTGGGCGGCCAGACGGTGAATTTCGGCGATCAGGCGGCCGTGGTGCGCGGCATCGGGTTGATCCACTCGCTCGACGACATACGCAACACGATGATCTCGCAGAATACCAACAGCCCGCTGCGCATCAGCGACGTGGCCGAGGTGCGCATCGGCAACCAGCCCCGTCTCGGAATCGCCGGCCAGGACGCCTCGGATGACATCGTGCAGGGCATCGTGCTGATGCGCCGCGGTGCGGAGAGCACGCCGACAATCAAGGCGGTGGAAGCGCTGGTGGCCAAGATCAACAGCACCGGCATCCTGCCGCCCGGCGTGCACATCGAACGCATCTACGACCGCTCCGACCTCATACGCGTGACCACGCATACCGTGCTGCACAACCTCGTGGAAGGCGTGCTGCTGATCTTCATCCTGCAATACATCTTCCTGGGCAATGTGCGCGCCGCGCTCATCGTGGCGGCCACTATTCCGTTTGCCCTGTCCTTCGCCATCGGGCTGATCCTGTTGAAGGGTGAATCGGCAAACCTGCTGAGCGTGGGGGCGATCGATTTCGGACTGATCGTGGACGCAACGGTCATCATGATGGAGAACATCCTCCGGCGCGTCGCACAGCCGCCGTCGCAGCGGTTCAGAAATTCGGTCATGCATCGGGACCGTTCAGATAGCGGGCTGCGCGGCAAGACGTTGGTGATCGCCGGTGCGGCCACCGAGGTAAGCCAGGGCATCTTCTTCTCCGCGGCGATCATCATCGCGGCCTTCGTTCCGCTGTTCACGCTCAGCGGCATTGAGGGCCACATCTTCGGGCCGATGGCCAAGACGTACGCCTACGCCATCGCCGGCGGCCTGATCGCCACCTTCACGGTCACGCCGGCGCTGTCTGCGATCTTCCTGCCTTCCAAGATGAAGGAGAGTGACACCTGGTTTGTGCGCCGGCTGCACCGTGCCTACGTGCCGCTGATGCGCCTGGCTCTGGCCAACCGGCTGCTGACCTTGGGCGGGATGGCAATGCTGCTGGTGGTGTGTGCGCTGTGCACGCGCTCGCTGGGTCTGGAGTTCCTGCCCAAGCTGGAGGAGGGCAATCTGTGGATACGCGCCACCATGCCCACCTCGGTGTCGCTGGAGGCGGGTGACAGCCGGGTCAACGCGATCAGGCGTATCATCAAGAGTTACCCGGAGACGGTGACCGTGGTCTCCCAGCACGGCCGGCCGGATGACGGCACGGACGCCACCGGGTTTTTCAACGCCGAGTTTTTCGTGCCGCTGAAACCGTTCGACACGTGGCCGTCCGGCGTGGACAAGGAGCGCCTCGTCGCCACGATGACGAAGCAGCTGGTCGCGGCGTTCCCCGGCGTGGACTTCAATTTCTCTCAATACATCGAGGACAACGTGGAGGAGGCGGCCTCCGGCGTGAAGGGCGAGAACTCCGTCAAGCTGTACGGCGGTGACCTGAACGTGCTGGAAGCCACGGCGAACAAGATGGCCGAGGTGATGAGCAAGGTGGCGGGCATCACCGATCTGGCCGTGCTGCGCTCGCTGGGTCAGCCGACGGTGCGCATCGACGTCGATCGCGTGCGTGCCGCGCGTTACGGCCTCGCACCCGGCGACATCAACACGACGGTGCAGGCGGCGGTCGGCGGCCAGGCCGCGGGCAATGTGTACGAGGAAGGCAGCGACAGAAACTTTCCGATCATCGTGCGCCTGTCGCCGCAATACCGGCAGAACCTTGAGTCGATCGGCCACATCGTCGTCAACGCGCCCAATCCGAACGGCAGCGGCACGATACCGGTGCCGCTCGTGGACGTGGCAACCGTGCGCCTGGCCTCCGGCGCGTCCTTCATCTACCGCGAAGGACAGGAGCGATACATACCTATCAAGTTCTCGGTGCGCGGACGTGACCTGGGCACCACGGTGCTTGAGGCGCAGCAGAAGGTTGCGCGACAGGTGATGATACCCGGCGGCTATCACACCGAATGGGTAGGCGAGTTCGGCAATCTGCAGGAGGCGATAGCGCGACTTTCCGTCGTGGTGCCGCTGGCCTTCGTGCTGATCTGCCTGCTGCTGTACGTGAATTTCGGCTCAATCACGGACATGCTGCTGGCGGCCAGCGTGATCCCGATGGCGCTGATCGGCGGTATCCTGATGCTGTCGCTCACCGGCACGCCGTTCAGCGTCTCGGCGGCTATCGGGTTCGTGGCGCTTATGGGCATTGCGGCGATGGACGGGATAATCATCGTCACCTACTACAACCAGCAGATCGAGGGTGGGGCGGCGCGTTACGCTGCGGTGGCGCGCACCTGCACGGTGCAATTGCGGCCCGTGGTGATGACTTGCGTTGTGGCGATGGTGGGGCTGCTGCCTGCGGCGGTATCCACCGGCATAGGCAGCCAGGTGCAGCGGCCGCTGGCGCTGGTCGTGGTCGGTGGCATTTCGCTGGCGCCCTTCCTGTTCCTGACGGTGCTCCCCGTGCTGCTCGACATGTTCTCCCGCAGGGTGAGCCACGAGAGCGAACCGGCTTTGGCCAAGGCGGGCGAGTGATGCGCGCGATCTGCCTGCTCAGCGCGTGCGCGCTGGGCGGTTGCGCGGTGGGGCCGGATTATCACCGGCCGTCGCCGCCCGCCGCACAAGGCTACGCACCGGCGCCGCTGGCCGCGCGCGACGACGCGCAGACCTACGTGCGAGGCCTGGACATCCCCGGGCAGTGGTGGATGCTGTACCACTCACCTCAACTGAACGCGCTGGTGCAGCGGGCCTATGCCGGAAACCCCACGCTGCAAGCCGCGCAGGCGGCGCTGCTGCAGTCGCGCGAGAACCTCTATGCGCAGGAAGGCAATTTCTTCCCCAGCCTGAGCGCCACGTTCGAGCCGACGCGCAACAAGACGGCGACGCGCAGCGTCTCGGCAGCGTCCGGATACCAGCTGAACGGCAACCCCTATTACACGCTGGTCACCGCCGAGCTCGCTGTCTCCTACTCGCCGGACATCTGGGGCCTGAACCGGCGACAGGTCGAGAACCAGGTGGCGCAGACCGCGCAGCAGCGCTTCCAGCTGGAGGCGACGTATCTGACGCTCACCTCGAACATCGTGAACGCCGCGATCAACGAGGCCTCCCTGCGTGCGCAGATCAAGGCAACCGAGCAGATCATCGCCGCCGGACGCGAGTTGCTGGCCGTGCTGGACAAGCAGCTCGCGGTGGGACAGATCGCCGGCGTGGATCAGCTGGCGCAGGTCACCGCGCTGGCACAGGCGCAGGCCACCTTGCCGCCCCTGCGCCGGCAGCTGGACCTGCAGCGCGACGCGTTGGCCACGCTGCTCGGCGTGACGCCTGACCAGGTGGTAGAAGAACAGTTCGTGCTGGACGACATAGCTTTGCCGAGGCAGCTGCCGGTGAGCCTGCCCGCGTCGCTGGTCAATCAGCGGCCTGACGTGCGCCAGTCGGAAGCCAACCTGCACGCGGCCACCGCCAATGTGGGCGTGGCGGTCGCCAACCGCCTGCCGTCCCTGATCCTGTCGGCGCAGGGTGGCTCGCAATCGAACTTCTTCAGGCAGCTGTTTGCCAGCGGCAACGGGTTCTGGACCATCGCCGCCTCGGTGACGCAGCCGCTGTTCGACGGCGGCATGCTGCTGCACAAGGCGCGCGCGGCGCGCGCGGCGCTGGCGCAGGCGACCGCGGACTACAGGAACACCACGCTGACGGCTTTCCAGAACGTGGCCGACACGCTGGCCGCCCTGCAGGCGGATGCCGACACGCTGGCCGCCGCCGCCCGCGCGGAGCAGGCGGCGGTGGAGACGCTGCGCATCGTGCGGCTGCAGGTGTCCCTGGGGCAGGTGGCGTATCTGGGCATACTCAACGCACAGCAGGCGGCCCTGCAGGCGGAGCTGACCCTGATCCAGGCGCGCGCGGCACGGCTGGCAGACACGACGGCGCTGTTCCAGGCGCTGGGAGGCGGCTGGTGGCACCGCGACGACGCGGGCGTGCGCGACCTGCGCGGAGATGACCCGCTGGCGATCGTGGGTGTGCACTGACCGCCATCGCGGCAGCCGGCAAGGCCCGGTTGTCTCAAATTAGGCCTTCCTGACGTAAGATGCGTGCCAGCTCGTGCGTTCGCCCAAGCACTCACCGGCCGCAGACGCAATCACCGGTAACCCGCGGCCTGCAAGGCGAACAGTTCGGCGTACCGCCCGCCTTGCGCCACCAGTTCCGCGTGGGTGCCACTCGCCTCCACCCGCCCGCCGGCCACCACCAGGATCTGGTCGGCCATGCGGACGGAGGAGAAGCGGTGGGAGATCAGCACCGCCGTGCGGCCGGCACTCAGCGCCTTGAAGCGCTCGAACACCTCGAACTCCGCGCGGGCATCGAGTGCTGCAGTCGGCTCGTCCAGGATCAGCACGGCCGCATCGCGCATGTAGGCGCGGGCCAGAGCCATCTTCTGCCACTCGCCGCCAGACAGCTCGATGCCGCCGCGGAAGCGCCGCCCGACCATCTGGTCGTAACCGCCGGGCAGGCGGCCGACCACCTCGTCGGCGCGGCCGCGCGCGGCGGCCTGTTCGATCCGGCCGCGGTCGGCGCGCTGTCCGATGCGGCCCACGGCGATGTTGTCTGACGCGCTGAGATCGTAGCGCACGAAGTCCTGGAAGATCACGCCTATGCCGGCGCGCAGGCTGTCCAGGTCGTAGGCGCGCAGATCATGGCCATCCACCAGGATGCGGCCCTCGTCGGGGTCATACAGCCGGGTCAGCAGCTTCACCAGCGTGGTCTTACCGGCGCCGTTCTCGCCCACCAGTGCCAGCACACGCCCGGCCGCCAGGCGGAAGCTCAGGTGGCGCATCGCCCAGGCCGGCGCGTCCGGGTAGCGGAAGCCCACGTCCTGGAACTCGATCCCCCGTGCGAGGCAAGCCGGGAACGCCAGCCCGCCTGGCGGCGAGGCAATGGCGGCGCGCAGATCCAGGAACGAGAACAGGTCCTGCAGGTAGAGCGCCTGGCTGGCCAGCGACGATACCCCTGCCAGCACGCCTGCCAGCAGCCCGCGCAGCCGCTGGAACGATGCCGCCAGGAACGTCAGGTCACCCACGGACAGCCCGCCCGCCACCGCCCGCCAGGCCAGATAGGCGTACGCCGCGTAGTAGCCCAGCGTTCCAAACGCCGCCAGCAGCGCGCCAGATGCGGCCCGGCGCCACGCGAACGCCGCGTTCTCCTGCTGCATCGACACCGCCAGTTCGCGGTAGCGGCCGATCAGGAAGCCGTGCAGGCCGAACAGCTTGACCTCTTTGGCGGTGTACGTGCTGGCGCCGGTCTGCCGCAAATAGTCCAGTTCCCGCCGGTCGGCCGTGCGCTTTACGTTGATGTCATAGGCCAGGCGGTTGAACCGGATCTCGCCGAGGAACGCCGGCACCAGGGCGGCCGCCAGCAACAGGATCAGCCAGGGTGCGTAGGCGGCGATACCGGCGGCGAAGCCCGCCAGGGTGACCAGATCCTGGGCCTGGCCCAGCAGCAGGCTGACCAGGCCGGAGCGCCCGCTGGCCTGCCGGCGCGCGCGGTCGAGCTTGTCCTGTGTCTCGCTGTCCTCGAAATCGCGCAGGTCAAGCGTGGCGGCGTGCTGCATGAGCCGCAGGCTGGTCTCGTCGCTGAACCGGTCTGACAGCAGCTGGTCCAGCAGCGCCACGGCGCGGCCGAGGGCATCGGCCAGCAGCGCCAGCAGCAGCTCGGTGCCCAGCAGCAGGCCCAGCCGCCACAGATCGCCCGCCTGCGGCGGCAGGCGGGACCGGCGCACCACCTCGTCGATTATCAGCTTGCCCACGAACAGCGTGGCGATGGGCAGCACGGCGCGTACGAGGCGCAGGCAGGAGGTCGCAAGAGTCAGCGCCGGGCTGGTGCGCCAGATCATGGCGATGAACGGCGGCAGGGTGCGCAGCGCGCCCAGCCGCTCGCTGATGGAAGGCCGGCTCACGCGCGGGCGGAGCCGTCACAGCATCGGCATGCCGCCGGTGACCGGCACCAGCGCGCCCGACATGTAGCTGCCCTCCCTGGCTGCGAGAAGTACGTAGGCGCCTGCCAGTTCGCCTGGCTGACCGGCGCGGCCGAGCGGGGTGTTGTGGCCCAGCTCCTCCATCTCCTCCGGCGATTTCGCGATCGGCTGGATCGGCGCCCAGACCGGTCCGGGCGCCACGCAGTTCACGCGTATGCCCTGCGGTGCGAGAAGGTTCGACAGCCCGATGGTGAGGCTCGCGACCGCGCCCTTGGTGGCCGAGTAGACGATCATCCCCTTGCCTGCGACTTTTGCCTGCACGCTCGTCGTGTTGATGATGGACGCGCCGGGTTTCATGTGCCTGGCGGCGGCCTGGGTCAGCCAGATCGGCGCGAAGACGTTGGCCCGGAAGGCGCCCTCCACATCGGCGGCGGCGATATCGGCGAGGTCCTCGTTCGTGGTCTGCGCCGCGGCGTTGTTGACCAGGACGTCAAGCCGGCCAAACGCTTCCACGGTCCTGTCGACCAGGGTCCGGCACCAGGCCGGGTCGCGTATGTCGCCAGGCAACAGCAGGCACCGCCGCCCCGCCTTCTCCACCCAGCTCCGCGTCTCCTCCGCGTCCACCTGCTCGTCCGGCAGGAAGGAGATCGCAACGTCCGCGCCCTCGCGGGCATAGGCTATGGCAACGGCGCGGCCTATGCCGCTGTCGCCGCCGGTGATCAGCGCCGCGGCGCCGGTCAGCAGGCCCTTGCCGACATAGCTTTCCTCGCCATGGTCCGGCTTGGTTCGCATGTCTGCCTCCAGGCCCGGCCGTGGCTGGTGCGGCTCGTCGGGGAAGCTGGTGGGGGCGCTCGTCCTGGGATCTTGGGTCATGCGGGAAGGGACGCGCGACTGCGGCGCCCGTTCCTCTCGCCCGGCGGCCTGTGCTGTTCAAAACCAGCCACTTTCGCGGGGCAGCCATTGCAGGTGCGCGACGCCGCCGGCGGCGCCGGCCGTTACCAATCGCGGCACGGGCGGGGCTTTCCCGGCAGCCGGCGTCTGTGCTCCGGTTCTGCGGCGGGCGAATGTTGCCGGACAGACACGCAGGCTGGACGTGCCTTGCTTCGTCGATGATCACTCTCAACGCCGTCCCGTTGCAGGCGTTGGAGTTTACATGGCGGCCTGCCGACACCAGTTCCTGGCTAGCGCCACGGCTTGTGCGCTCGTCGGCGCGAAAATGCAGGTGCTGGGCAGTGGTGGACATCCACCGCGAATCGAAGGAGGTCGGGTGATGGAGGAACGTGCCGTTCTGGCGGGTGGCTGCTTCTGGGGAATGCAGGACCTGATACGCAAGCTGCCGGGCGTGCTGTCGACGCGAGTCGGCTATTCCGGGGGAGAAGTGGCGAACGCGACATATCGCAACCACGGCAACCACGCCGAGGCGATCGAGATCGTCTTCGATCCCGCGAAGATCACCTTCCGCAACCTGCTCGAGTTCTTTTTCCAGATACATGACCCCACCACGCCGGACCGGCAGGGCAACGATCGCGGGCCGAGCTACCGCTCGGCGATCTTCTACGTCGACGCGCAGCAGAAAGCCGTCATAGCGGACACGATCGCCGACGTGAACGCGTCCGGCCTCTGGCCCGGCAAGGTGGTGACGGAAGTGGCTCCGGCAGGGCCGTTCTGGGAGGCCGAACCCGAGCATCAGGACTACATCGAGCGCATTCCGAACGGCTACACCTGCCATTTCATCCGGCCGAACTGGAAATTGCCGCGCCGTGCGGCCGCCTGACGCCGCTTTCGCTCCTGCCTGCAAGTGCGCTGATGTTGAGGAGGTAAGACAGGCCTTCTTTTTTGAAAAAAAGAAGCAAAAAACTTTTGTTCCCCGCATCTGAGCTGCTCCGTTCTGCTCGACGCAGTGGGCTGTTACGGATGACGGGGGAGCTAAAGTTTTCCTAAGAGGGCTGCTTGCTTTCTGAAAGCTGCGTCGCGCAGCATCAGGCCCGGCGGGTCCAGCACTCGCCGGGCTGCATGGCCAGGAAACGCCCTTCCGATACGCCCGCAGCCTCGAGCGCACGCCGTAGCTCCTGTGGAGGCCCGAGTTGCGGCTCGTCGGTCAGCGCGAACGTTCCCCAGTGCACGCCGAGCGCCTGCACGGCGCCGCAATCCTGCATGATCTGCACCGCCTCCGCCGGATTGACGTGCTGATCCTTCAGGAACCATCGCGGGGCGTATGCGCCAATAGGCAGCACGGCCACGTCGGGAGAGCCGTGCCGTTCGCGCACCGCGCGGAAAATGGCGCCGTCGCCGTAGCCGGTGTCGCCGGCCACGTAGATGATCGCGACCTGCGTTCTGACGACGAAGCCGCCCCACAGCGCCATCCGGCGGTCGGACAGGCTGCGGCTCGACCAATGGTTTGCGGGATGCAGCCAGACCTCCAGGCCGGGGAGGATGTCCACGTGCTCGCCCCAGTCCAGCGTGCGCACCTGCATGTCCGGGTCGGTCCGCCCGATCACGCGGTCCTGTCCCAGCGGCGCCACCACGGGTGGCTGCCCGTCCCGCCACAGGCGGCGCAGGGTCCTGATGTCGAGATGGTCGTAATGGTTGTGCGTCAGCAGCACGGCGTCGACCGGCGGCAGCGCCGCGTAGGCGATGCCAGGCGCGTTGTGGCGCCGCGGCCCTGCCCAGCGCAGAGGGCTCGCCCGCGCCGACCAGACAGGATCGACCAGGATGTTGCGGCCGTCCACCTGGAGCAGCAGGCTGGCATGCCCGATAAGCGTCACGCTCAGGTCCGCGACCCTGGTGGCGGGAACGGCCTGGCGCGTGGGCGTTGCCGTCCAGCGTGCCCGCTTGCCGCCCAGCCGCCAGCGTAGCAGCTCGACCAGGCTGCGGTCGGTCTCCGGATGGCCGGGATTGAAGAATCGCTCGCCGTCGTAGTGGTCGGAGGGCGGACCCTGGTAGTAGCGGTTGCGCGTCACGGCGGCTTTCTACATCCGTGAGCCAGTTCGAGACGCCTGGCGGCCGGTTGGCCCGTCAGCGAGCAGGGATGCGTTTCAAGCAGCAAACCTTTGTCTCCCCGCAGTCTCAGCGTGCGTGTTTCTCCGCAAGCGCCCGGACGCCGCAAATGCCGGGAAGGTTTTCGCCTCTTTCAAAAAGTACGCCTTGCTTCCCGTCATCATGACGAAGTGACGTCCTGGCTTGCGGAGCGCAAACCCCGGGGCCGGCGTTAGTCCGGTTCAAGGCCGGCCGGCGGTCAAAGGAGTAAACGTAGCGAGCATCAAGTTTGCGGACGGGACGGTATGGACCCGTTCGACTCTCCTGAGCATGAAAAACTCAGCATCCCCCAAAGTAACGCTGCGGGAAAACCTCATTCACCCGCGAATGACCTTCATAGCTAGCAGCCTCCCTTACGTGACTACACCCTGTGATCAACCGCACGCAAACGTCTATGTTCCTGCAGCCGTTACACCAGAGATCGACTTCTTTCGTACGGCAAAGCCTCTTTTGGTGAAGCCATATTATCCCGTGCTGCAGAAGGTTGGGCATCGTCTCTCACGTGCGAAAAGCCAAATCTCGACATGTTCTTGCACTGGCTGCATCCAGGCTGACACGACTGCTTCCTAAGATGAATGTTCAAAGCGGTAGCATGCGGCCAACGCTGCCGCGAGGCAAAGGTGTCAATAGCGTTGGCTACAACCTGTCTTGGTTTACCATTGAAGATTCTTTTTCTACATCAAAATTTCCCCGCTCAGTTTGTTAACATATGCGCGGCTTTAAAGGACGCAGGCCACCACTGTATTGCGCGATTGTCGACAAGAGCGACGTAGACATACTCGCGCACATAAGCTTTCGTCCATTGTCGGCTGAAGATACATCTGACGAGCTTGGTCGCCTGGCGCAAGAAGGAGGTCAGCGTCGTGCCCACGTTTTCGAGATTTTCCCAGCGAGAACTCGATTATCCCGGTGATCGGCTCCGTGTGCTGAATACCAACAACGATTGGCACACTCAGCGTCGCTGTGCGCTAACCGCGGCGTTGGCCGAATTCACGCTAGCAATCTACAAGCGTGGCGCCTCACCAGATACCACCCGAGCCGCATGTTTCTGCGCCCCCTCAAGCAGGCCCGAACGTGTAACATTCTGGCCAACGGAAGCAAAGAGAATGGTAGCAGTTTACTCTTGCACCACATGGTGCCGGCTATGCTGGTTCTTCAAACGGCAGTTTCGCTGTCAGTTATACCGCTTTAAATTTTATTGTGTGGTTAGGCTGCAACCGCGTTGATACCTCAAATAAGGAACCTGCATTGGCTACTGCTCTCGCGAGTGCAATGGAAAGCGCAGCGATAGCAGCGCCCCCTACCATATCTGTGGCGTAGTGATCACCGCCAAACGGTACTGTAATGAGCATACCACCGTTCCATAATAGCATTGGCCAAAAGGTGAGTCGGATGCCGCGATGGGTGTAGATCACGGCGATAGCCATGAGCGTGTGATAGGACGGGAAAGAGACGATCCCGTCATACGAGAGATTGGTGAGCTGGCGAGCGCGAAGTTGCTCAAGGATTTGCTGTTGAAGCGCCGGCTGGCCGATCAGGCTCGCGGGACCCAAAGTTGGGAATATGCCGAACAGGGTCACCGTGAAGACAAGCCCGATCAGGTAGACTAAAAGCAGCTCGTAATTGCGGTCGGCTGGACGAACAAAAGCAAACACGCATATCGAGCTGAGCGCGACCACGGTATGACTTTCATACACAGACACTGAATGGACATAAACTGCGGATATCGCAGCTCGGTTGCCGCCCAGCGCTGCCAGTCGAAACCGAGCAGTAAATCGAAATTGTGCATCGCTTGGTCGACGAGGGGAGCGTGGAGCGTAGCAGCCAGATAACTTAACCGAACCCCAAGGATCGGGAAAAGAACAAAAATTGAGATGAAGAAGGCTATTTCAGCCAAGGCTCGAGCGCCACGCCTCGCGGCGTAAGCGGACACACTGCCTAATGCTAACGCTGCCACGGCAAGGTCAAGATTTGACGGCGCCGTCCAGGAGATACCGACGCAGCTATTCCAGGTTACCTCAACGGCGACCAGAGCGGTAAAAATGAACACTGGAAGGGTTCGCCGGACTGGCCAACCAGCTGCGCACTTGAGTAACTTCCTACATCGTTCAACAAATGCAGTGAGAGCACATTGGTGCACAAGCCGTCAATCAAAGAGTGAAACCACGCCCGCTGAATGAGTTGTCATGCTGGCGAGCCCATCACTGGCTCGTGTGGCGCGACGCCATCCCGGCCCAGCCTGACGTTTCATTCCGCATCGGTCCACCTGATTTTGGGGCTTGATTTAGCACCATCCTTCCCTTCCGCGGAGCGCGTCTGCGATAGCAACGCGTTGGACGGCACGTCCAGGGCTCTTCGCACGGCTTGTCCAAAACTACGCGCTAAGCCGCTCGGGGCATGAACGTACGAAGAACATCGTTCAGCGGGCGAAGGTTTCAGGCCGCTGCGGTGCCGGTCCAGCTCGCGCGCTCGACACATTCGTGTCCATCTCGATGCGTCCGTCGTCGAGGAAGGCCACCAGACCGGGCCAATGCCGTATAGCGTAGCGCATGGCCTTCGCGAGATCGGATGCGCCAGAGATGCGCGGCAGCTGATCGTGCAGCCAATCATGCAATGTTTCGACAGTCAGCCGACTTCGTGCGCACCGCACCATGAGCATCATGTCGTCGCTTGGCCTCACACCGGGCAAGAAAATTCGCTACGCCGTGGTGGGCGTGGGCGACATCTCACAGGAGGCTAAGGACAAAGTCCCTGCCAACTGAGATTTTCCTGACATAACAGCCGGACGACTCTTAGGAAGCAAGGCCTTCTTTTTTGCAAAAAAGAAGCAAAAACTTTTGATCCCTGCGCGGGTTCGGCTGCTTCGATGCGTCCGGATGCACCCGAACGTGGCAAATGCAGAGGAGCAAAAGTTTTTTGGTCCTTTTTTGCAAAAAAGGACTGCTTGCTTTCTGTGTGTCAATCTGAACGCGAATCGATATTTGTAGGCTTCTCTATGCTTTCTCGATACGCGCCAGTAACATACCCTCGGTGACCTGGGCGCCCGCTTGCGCTCTCAGTTCAGCCATCGTGCCGTCGAACGGGGCCACCAGCGCCATCTCCATCTTCATCGCTTCCACGACGATCAGCCGCTGTCCTTTCTTGACCGCTTCGCCGGCCTGCACAGCCACGGCGATCACCCGGCCAGGCATAGGCGAGAGGATCGCGCCGTCGCCGCCGGCGTTGCCGGCTGCCTGGGCCGCGCGCGGCGTGCCGAACGCCCACGCCTCGCCGTCGAGAAAAACGACGCGCTCAAAGCCGAGTTCGGCGACACACCCGCGATCCGGCCCGGACGGCTCCAGTTCTACCAGATAGGGCCGGCCGGCAATCTCCACCTCTATCTGTCGCGAGGCATCGGCATTGGCGCGGAAGCCGGTGAGGGCCGTCCAGGGTTCGTCAGTGACGGGCGGCAGCATCGCGGCTGCGGCTTCCTGCTGCACGCGTGCGGAGGGCGCGTCGCCGGCGACGAGCGCGTTTAGATGGCGCGCGATGAAGCCGGGATCGATCCGGCCCGC
>CAHJWU010000001.1 GCA_903643085.1 Rhodospirillales bacterium | reverse complement strand
AGGCGGACGAGTGCGACGCATCTGTGAGGCCTCCGGCAAAAGCTTGGAAGGCTCCACCAAACCGGGTCAACTTCAACCTCAGCGTAACGCCAGCTAGGTTTGGCCAGCCGCACGTAACTCGGCACCGTCGTCAAACTATGGTGCCGTGTGTGACCATGATCTCTTCGTCCGACACGCCGTTGCGGTAGTAGCGCGAAGCCGGCGCGCATGCCGTGCGGATTGATTGGTTTCGCGAGCGTGCCCTTACGGCCGGCCTGTCGGAGCTTGAAAAGGATCTGACGCACGCCGTCTCGTGTCAGCCTAGCGGCTTCGACCTTTGCCGCCACGGCTGACCTCTCGGAACAGCAGGCCCGCCCTGATCTTGGCCGCTTCAAGCCAGCTTTTGAGCGATCAACCAGGCGTGTCGCCTGCAAATGGCCGCGAGGGATGGCGATCTCTGCCGCTCCTCGCCAAAGTCGGTCTTGGGCCATTCGACTATTTTGCTTGGGCACGCGCTAGCTTCGAACTAGTATCCGCCACGCATTCTTCCAGGGATTGATACGTGAAGCGCTCCTGGTCAAGAGCGTCGCTGCAGGCCTTCTCGGCTTTCTGCCGGACCTCTTCCAATTTAATGCGCTGATCGGAACTTGTCGTGTTCGGTGGCGGAGATGCTGCATCGGACACGGATGAGGCGGCTAGAAACACAACTGCTGCGATTGAAAATACACGAGTCATAACAGAGTCTCCAACTGAGTATCTCGCCGTGGTCGCCCTCATATTTTTTCTTTGTATAGAAGTGGTCTGCTATGGTGTCCAGAGTTTTGCGGCACCGCAACATCGACCGCTCTGCCGACACAGGCGGCCTTTACCAGGCCGCCGACTAAACGGGTAAGCTGGTCAATCGCGTGATTTCAGGATCAGTCAGTCGGTCGCAAAGCTTGCTTATGCAAATTCAAGCATCGAACAGGCAAAGCAAAATCTCGCCTAATCTCGACACTTTTCGCACTCCAACTGCGCGGAATAACTGCCGTAAACACCCACCACGTGACATCAGAAAGGTATTTCAAATTACGATAAGGATGAGGTAGTCTAATGGCGTGCAGAACGACATTAATCGACGGCGCTCTTTGACGAGCGATGCCGCGCCAGGGAGGAAACGTCATGACGCCTGACGAACGACACTTACTGCTATACTTAGCTGACGTGATTGCAAGCATGCCGGGGCTCGACAGTGCCCGCTGTGGCCTGATCCGGCAAGCCGCAGAAAAATTGAAGGCTCAGGCCCACGACACCGATCTAGAAGGGAGCTGGCTCGCGCCACCGGAAGATCAAAGAGCAATGTAAGACTTCGAACCAACGCGAGCAGTAATCGCGTTTTTGCCGGTTCAACATATTCGAACAGGAATTGTCGGATTGCAGGCGAGGCTACGTGCCTCGCCTGCGACCACGTCAATCGGCAGCCAACTTCTGGTCCTCAGCAGCGACCTGCGCGAACATCTTGGTGATGTCGCCCGAGGTCACCGGCCGATGTACCTGACCGGGCGCGAGAGGCGCCGGGCCGCCATAGGATTTCGGCGACGTATCCACGTGAGCAGCTAGTTTGCGCAGCGCGCCCACGGTGCAATTCTCCCGGCCGCCCATCTTGCCGAACGCGTCGAAATGCATGATGCGCAAGCAGTTTTCGTGGCTGACCTTGTTGATAACCTCGTCGCTCAGATGGCTGAGCGTTCGGTGCAGACGCTCGGCGGACTCCGGCCAAACGGTGTCGGAATGCGGATAGTCGCATTCATAAGCGACCATGTCGGCGCCGATTGCGTCGAGGTTGTCGAGGCCGAACTTGTCATCGATGAAGCAGGTCAGGAAGTGCTCACGGAACACGTCGCTCGGCTTCCGGTTGTCACCAAAATCCGCATGCGTCCAAGCCTTGTGGTGTTCATGCGTGAAATCAGCGCGCTCCAGCAAATAAGGGATCCACCCGATCCCGCCTTCCGACAGCGACACCTTCATCGACGGATACTTCCTGAGTGCCTTGAGATGCAGCCAGTCGGCTGCGCTGTTGACGATGGAAATCGGCATCGTCGTAATCCAGGCGTCGATCGGGCTTTCCATCGACGCATGCGGCGCGGCGGCGCCCGATCCTATGTGGATGTTTATCGTCATGTCATTATCGACGCAGGCCTTCCACAGCGGCTCCCAATGCTCGTTGTGGATGCTGGGTTGCCCGCGCAGGGACGGATTGTCGGAAAATGAGATGCTCTGGCATCCCTTCGAGCGAACACGCCTGATCTCGTCGACCGTCTCAGCAATGTTCCAATACGGAAGTATCGCGTTGGGGATGTTGCGGCCGGGATAGGATCCGCACCACTCGTCTATGTGCCAGTCGTTGTAAGCGCGCAGATGGGTGAGCGCCAACGCCTTGTCAGTGTATTTGTGGAAGAGGCTGCCATCGAATGTCACGACGCTCGGGAAGTTCAGCGCGCAGAGAATGCCGTTGGCGTTCATGTCCTCGATGCGCGAATGGATGTCCCAGGCGCCTTTTCGCATCTGGTCGAAAGAGACCGGCTCGCAGCCGTATTCTTCACGCATGCGGCCAACGACTGCATTCAGCCCGATGTTGCCGGCGCGCCGTCCTTCGAACAGCCAATAATCGGCGCCGTTCTTGTCCTTCAGCACCCGGGGTGCATCAGCCTTCTCCGAGACGGTCAGGTGGGCGTCAAACATGGTGGGCGGTTCGACGATGTGGTCGTCCACACTGGCGATGATCAGGTCTTCCACCTTGATGGCCACTGTTCGTTTCCTTCCTTCGTTATAGCTGACGACCCGTCAGTTTTCCGGTAATAGCGGCTTTTTAGCCAGCCTGTAAAGAAAAACCATGTAAGTTCAGCTCAGGCCGGTCGCCGGGAATGACCGCATCGCCAGTCCATTGCCTACACTGGACAGCCGGGCGGTTGATTGTAGCGTGCATCCAGCGCCGCTGACCGTCGCAGGAGACATGCCGGTTGCGGGCGGCGACCAGGACGGCACGGCTTGCTCGAACCACCAAGCCGCGGAAGGTTGTGAACTCTTCGCGACGAACAGGAGAGCCTAATTCGGCCAGGCTGGCCCGCGAGGGGCAATGTAGGGGTTAGGCGCCTTCCGAAGCTTCGGCTTCTCAATCGTTTGTTCCTATTGCAGAAACGCCTGACTTGTGACGGACGCAAGACTAACTTCCTATTGCAAAATCTGCTTGGCGCAGGGGATCCGAATGCGAAATCCGGCTTTTGTAGCTGCCGACGGTCAAACCACTGAACGCCCGCTCGTCTTCCATCGGGAAGGCCCGGTGGCGAGGCTGACGTTGAACCGGCCAAAGGTCGGCAACGCCCTCGACCTGGCGCTGGCACAGGCGCTGATGGAAGCAGCCATAGAGTGCGACGAAGACGAAGCCATCAGGTGCGTCGTGCTCACCGGTGCGGGCAAGCTGTTTTGTGCTGGTGGAGACGTCGGAAGCTTTGCAGCAGCGGGTGATAACGTAGCGGGATTGCTCAAGCAGCTGACCGCTTACTTGCACATGGCAATCAGCCGCTTTGCTCGGATGGGCAAGCCGCTCGTCACAATCGTGAACGGTCACGCGGCGGGTGCCGGCCTCAGCCTAGCCATACTCGGCGACATCGTGCTGTCGGCACGATCAGCGCAGTTCACGCTGGCCTATTGTGGCATCGGCCTGTCACCGGATGGCGGATCGACTTGGCTGCTGCCACGATTGATCGGGCTTCGCCGGACACAGGAACTCGCATTGACGAACAAGCGCATCCCGGCTGATGAGGCGGCCAGCTTGGGGTTGGTCACGCGCGTGGTGGACGATGCGGCACTGGCGGCCGACGCAGAGCTTACGGTCAGGGCGTTGGCAAGCGCCGCCACCCACGCGCTCGGCGCCACGCGGAACTTGCTTCTCTCCAGCTTCGAAAACAGCCTCGAGACGCAGATGGAGTTGGAGGCGCGGGCGATTGCGGCAGCAAGCCGCACCGCGGAGGGTCGAGAGGGACAAGCTGCCTTTCTAACCAAACGAAATCCAGTGTTCGCGGACGTCGAGGCTGGTTCCCCGACGTAGCAGGCCGACATGCGGCCCTTGCTGCAAGCTGAGGGTTAGCGGGCAAGCCGGCGTTCCGGGCAAATGCGACGGGTGTTAGGGGAAGGCGCGCCATCGCGACCGCAATGGAACATCGTCCACCAGCCATAATTGCCTATGAAAGAAATGGGTGACGTCAGTCAAGGTATGCTCGCCACGAGGTCGCCCATGATGCGAGTATCACCTACAGGGAAGGTTTTTCGGCGATCAGGAAATCAATTTGTTTCAGCCTGCCGTCGATGATGCGGTTCAGCAAAACCGCACGCTTTACGAAATGATGAACCACGCATTCTTGCGTGTATCCCATAGCGCCGAATATTTGCACGGCGGCATGGGCGTTCGCTGTCGCTGCACGCCCCGCGATTACGGCGGCGGCATGAGTTTGAAAACTGGCATCCGGCCGAGCATCGGCAATTGACAGGGCAGCCATCATCGTTTGAAACCGAGCAGCTTCGGCACGCACCGCCATATCGGCCAAGGGATGTTTCACTGCCTGAAAAACACCGATCGATTGCCCGAATTGCTGCCTCTGCTTTGCGTGGGCGACCGCAACCTCCATCACTGCTTCAGACAACCCGACCATCAAGGCGCATACGAGAACAACTGCGTGCAGGTAGAGGGTCGCTCCAGAGCTTTCGCAGGGTCGAACTTGGGGAATGATTTGCGATGCCCTTTCCAATGTGACACCTTGATCCAGGCTTGGTTGAGGTTCGCGATCGTGAAACGCTGAGCAGGAAGCCAAACACAGCGTGCTCGAGTCGAGTACAACTACCTGCTCGCTCGCGGTCGCATCGATTAGTTGCACGTTGCCGCTCTGCGCCGGAATTACCAGGCCGACGCGGCATTCGCCGGTCAGTATCGTTGACGCGACGTCTTGCAGGCCGGTCGACCACGCCACTCTGGCCGCCAACATCCCGGCGAGCAAACCGATCGGTGCGAGATATTTGCCTGCTTCCGCCAGCAATAGCGCTTCTTCGGCAGCCCCCAAACCCAAGCCACCCGCAGGCTCCGGCAATCCGACGCCATACCAGCCCAGCGAGGCAAATTCTTTCAGCGCCCGGGCCTCGACCGCGTCGCGGTCCCGCCAACGTGACGCATCAACCGGCAGGGCCGTAACCAGGAATTCGCGTGCCCCCGCAAGCAACGCCTCCTGGTCTGCGCTCGGGAGCAAATCCATCAGCGTGCCCTGGGCAGACCGAGCACGCGCTCAGCGATGATGTTGCGCTGTATTTCGGATGTTCCACCACCCATCGAGTAAGCAAACGAATGCAGATACGGCCGCGTCCATCCTTGGCCCCATCCTGAAAGCACCAGCGACTCGTCACCGATGATCTCCATCGCTGCGCGATACAATTTTTGTACGACCTCCCCCAAGAAAAGCCTCAAGATCGAGGCTTCTGCGCCTGGCGTGCCGGTCCGGTCTGCGCGCGAGATCCCCGCCAAGGCCATCGATCGCAACGCGGTGACCTCGGCCCGCAACTCGCCGAGCGTTCGTGCAATCCCATCATCTTGGATCGCCGGCCGCTTGCCGTCAGGCGCACGCACAGTGTGAGCGGTCTCGATCAGTTCTTCGACCAAGCGTGCGGCTTCCATCTGCTCGGCCATAAAGCCAGGCCCGCGTTCGAAAGAGAGGGTTGACATCGCAACACGCCAGCCGTTTCCCACGCCCCCCACCACGTTGGACAACGGTATGGCTACATCATCGTAGAAAACTTCGCAGAACTCCGCCACGCCGGCCATTGTCGTGATCGGACGCACCGTAATGCCGGGCGACTTCATGTCGCAGACCAACCAGGACAATCCGGCGTGACGCTGAGACCCTGGTTCAGTGCGCACCAGCAATTCCTGGTAGTCTGCCCACTGCGCCCAGCTGGTCCATATCTTCTGCCCATTGACGATGATGTTGTCTCCCTCGACGCGGCCTTGCGTGCGCAGGCTGGCAAGATCGGACCCAGCACCAGGCTCGGAAAAGCCTTGGCACCAGACCTGGTCGCCGCGA
Organism: Rhodospirillales bacterium; assembly: GCA_903643085.1. GTDB lineage: Bacteria > Pseudomonadota > Alphaproteobacteria > Acetobacterales > Acetobacteraceae > BOG-908. Next base: position 64,422 of record CAHJWU010000001.1, on the reverse strand, counting down.
AGGATTGCCGGAAGATGCTTCCGCTTCTGCTCGTCGGTTGCGTTCATGATCAGCGTGGGGCCACCATGATTCAGCCCCACAAAACAAACACCGATCTCCGGTGCATGCGCCTTGGCGTATTCCTCATGCCAGATGAGCTGTTGAACCGTCGTCAGGCCGCGGCCGCCGTATTCAACAGGCCAGGCAATGCCGGCCCATCCGCCTTCGAACTGTGTGCGTTGCCAGGCAATGTCGTAATCTGCCATGCCTCGGCCGTCGAGCGGGCGGATCCCGGGCGGGCGATGGCTTTCGAGCCAATCGCGAACTTCGGCACGAAAATCGCGCTCCTCCTCGGTAAACAGCAGGTTCATCAGATTCGGGCGCCGCCAGAAACTTCGATGATCTGCCCCGTGATCCAGCCGGCAGCAGGCGACACCAGGAGAGATACTGCGCCTGCGATGTCATCAGGTTGGCCGATACGGCCCATTGCGGTGGCTGACACGATGCTGCGCACCAAAGCTTCATCCTTCTTCAAGTCTGCAACCAGGTCAGTGTCGACCATTCCGGGTGCAACAGCATTCACCGTAATACCTCGCGCGCCGAGCTGGGCGGCTGCGGATTGCGTGAGGGAATTGACCGCTGTTTTGGATGCGGCATAGGCAGCGAGGTTAGGCATCGCACCACGCGACGAAAGCGACGAGATGTTCACCACGCGTCCACCGTCACGTAGCCGGGGGATGGCATATTGCAAGCAGAAGAATAACGATTTCACATTGATCGCGAAGACCTCGTCGTAAGCCGCCTCCGACGTCATATCGATCCGGCCGTGCGAGCCCATGCCGGCGTTGTTGATCAACACGTCCAAACCGCGGTTCCCGGTCCTTTCCGCGAACGCGTCGTCAACCTCCTCGAAAAGCTGCGCGACATTCGAGACTTTGGCGAACTCCGCGGCGACAGCGAAGGCCTGTCCGCCGGAGTCGACGATTCCGGCAACCACATCTTCGGCCGCGGCTCTGCTACGGCCGTAATGTACGGCCACTAACGCGCCATCTCGTGCGAGCTGACGCGCGATTGCCGACCCGATCCCTCTACTGGCCCCTGTCACCAGCGCAGTTTTGCCCTCGAGTTGCAGCGTCACTTACAAAACTCCCGAAGATTTTTCATCCGTGCAAAACACCGACAATCCCATCTGGCGACTCATCCTTGATCCAACGAACCATGCGTCGCAGCGGTTCGATAGCATCGTGCGGACCGGTGAAATTGCCCGCAGTCGCGTAACCCAGCCTCGTGATTCGTTGCCCGCCGCGCAACGAGCACTCGTCGCGGATCTTCGCTTTCAAGCTACTTGGGTAGACGCCGATCGTCTGCGTGTGAATTGTGAGGTGGCGAAGAGCTGCGGCGACCGAGGGAACGGGGACTATGTTGGCGACACGGCAATTCAAGCGATCGGCGAAGTCGACTTGCTCCTCTTCTTGCGAGACGATGACCGCACCTTCCGACGCTCTCCCGCCAAATATGCGGAAGCCGTCGCTGTAACGTAGCCCATCTATCTCGTCGCGTAGCAACGGATCGAAAGCCGGATGATGACTGCTCAGGTTCACGGGCAGCGTCTGGATCGCGTCGAACAGCCGTTCCCCGAAGTGATTGGCTTGCGCGATGCCTGCAGCATCGGTTCCCGTCTCGACATAGAGGGTGCGTGCGCTGACACAGCCGCCCTGGTTGAAATACCCGACGTCGGCGGCTGCCAGATCCGCCGCTTTCTGAAGGCTATCGTCATCTGCGAAGGCTTCTTTTCCGATGATGGATGCGCTTAATTTCGGATCAAGTGCGACCAAGTCCAGACCTGGAGCGAGATACTGGCGGATGCTGCCCATCGAAGCGAAGCCACCCCACGCGACAATCTTTTCAAGGTTGCGCGCCTGGTAGAGGCTTTTCTCCACGGCGGCCTCGCCACCCTTCCAATAGGCAACGCTGACATGTCGGGTCAGCGGATGATCAGGCGCCATCTCGATCATGGTGCGGGCGACCGCGGGAGCGAAGCAAGGATCGTTGGACGGGACTTTGATTATGGCGTCGCTGCGCGACACACCATTCATCATGAAGGTCAGCAGGGCGATCACAGAGCCGTTGCCGGCAATCACGTGTACGGAGCGGGCACCGAACGCACGGACATCGATCGTGCGGTCGAGCAGGACGTGTCTCACCCAGCCATCGAGGTAGGCGCGACCGATGCTGTGTTCGATGTAGTTTTCTATGAACGGGCGCTCGAACACTTTCGTCATCACGTCAAACGTGTGCTGCAGCATCGCCGGCGTGTGCACGGACGTGAGTTCGGCTATCTCCATCGCCTCGCGCATGAACGGGTTGTTACGATAGGCGAGCCGCGGCCCGAGCTCGACGAAGTAATCGATGATCTCATCTACCGACAACGCATAAAGGTCAGTGAGGCTTGCGGGGTCTTTGAGTATCAATCGGTCCATGTACCTGGTGACGTCCGGGGCATGTATGACGAGCTCGTCACGCCTTGCCACGAAGGGGATCGTGTCCGCCTCTATGATCTGCCCACGTATGATCAGCGGGATGGAAACTTCGCGCATGGTCGTCCTGGCCTCGATGTTGTTCAGCCTATGGAGCCGAGAGCCACGTCCACGGCTCGTTCGTAAGCGTCAGGCGACTTCGCGCAGGTTATCTTGTCGTCATCCTGCAAGCTGCCGTAACGCTCGATGTCGGGATGAATGTAGGGGCCCGTGCGGCCGCAGCTGCAACCACCGTCCCAATTGATCGTGATGCGGTCGCCTGTAATGAAGCCGCCCCAGAACGTTGTCGGCAACAGATCAAACAGGGCAAGGCGACCCGTTTGGGTGCCGCTTCGCGCGATGGGCTGGCTGGTCTCCGGGTCAAGCAGGAACAGCACAATCCAGGGCGGCAGATGAAAATGCCCGCCCGGGCAGCGTCTTGCGACACCTGTGGACTCGGTCATCCCAAAAATCTCGTTGTAAGGCTGTGGGAACACGCTCTTGCACAGCTGTAACCAGCCATCCGGAAACACGCCTCCCTTCGAGCCGGAACGGCCGCCACCCAATATGTAGCTGTCCTTGGCGAACTCCGCGCGCAAGCCGCGCTTTTGGCATTCCTGCGCCAGGGCGATCATCTGACCAAAAGGCGCGAACAGGTACACGCGCTGGCCACGCCGGCGAACCATCAGCTCTTCCAGGAACGCATCGGTGTTGGCCGCGGCGTCAGCCTGTTGCCGCGCGAGTTCGCCGCGGCGCCGGTCCATATCCGGAGGCAGCCTCAAGGCACCGAGTTCACCTTTTGCTTCCGCCGCACGGACGCGGCCCGACAGTCAAAGAAGATCAACGTCCCAATGGCCTTCGCCCAAGGTGAAAACATGCTTGCCAGGGCGGCCTGCATAGAGATGCCGGCGCATGAGTTCGAACATTTTTGGAATGTTATGCCGCCCGGTGGCAACGGGCCACGGCGCGAAATAGTCGATTTTACCACTCGCCAGATGCGAGTCGGCCTCGCCGCGATACGGGCCGTTCGCGGTCATGTAGCTGTTGTAACGGTAGAGTTGCTCAACCGTGCTGCACGGGAAGAACGATATCTTGCCCGTCGTTCCAGAAGAACAGGCCGGCCTCAACGGTGTCGTTGCCTCGAGCTGATCGAGCCACATTTCAAGCGAGGTGCAGCCCGACACATCGACATGGCTGAGATCGTGCGTGGTCAGGGTGGACAGCCACGACGTTAAGCGGTCGTACCTGCCGTTTTCGATTGACGAAAGCGCGTAGGATTTGTAGATCGTGTGCGGCAGGCACAACGGTGTGATGTCGGCAAGTGTGTCTATGGATCGAATACCGAGGTCTTCGGCCAGACGGTCCACTACCTTGATCGCCGGACGCACATGCCTGAAACGCGCGCGAACACCCTCAAGCTGGCGTTCTGCAAGCTCTTCCGATGGCATTTCGAACAGCTGCTCATTCGTCATCGTGTTCATGGCGATCAGATCATCGCCACCTGCCAGACCGCTATAAGCGTTCATTGAGGGATCCTGACTTTTTTCTCGCGCCTACCGGCGCTTGCTCGGTTTGTCGGCCAGTGTCTTCCATCACTCGTCGATCCCGCCCCAGGCTTCGAGACAGGTTCAGACGGACTTGGCCCAGCAGCGTCTCAAGCTTGGCCAAGTCGCCTTCGGACAATCCATCGTATAACTCGGATTCCGTTTCGGTGCTGAGGGTCCGCAGTTGAGACATCAAGGGTTCGGCGGAGGGTGTAAGATGAATGTGCCGCAACCTACGGTCGCTTGGGTTCAGCCTGCGCTCGATCAGGTTCAAAGCCTCCAGACCGTCGATCAGACGGCCCGCTGTAATTGCCTCCACTTCGATCATGTCGGCTATCTGCGAGACGGTCGAGCCTTCGTAGAAGAAGATGCATGTCAGCGTTTGCCATTGCGGTCGGGTCAGGCCAAGCGGCCGGGCGCGCTGGTCAAAGCGCACGCGGGTCAGCCGCGCAACCGTAGCCGTCAGGATGCTCACGCGATCGCGCAGTTCCATAACCATGTGCCAACCTTGACGCAACATAAAGTCCTAAGCAAGCTTGATTTCAGCATGCTTGTGGCCGAGGTCGCTAAATAGGTGAGCGACACCCTAGCTCGCTAGTCGAATCCGCGGCTGCAAGATGAGAAGCGCCCGCGACGCCCGGCTCCGTTTGTCGTCCCGAAATGTGCAACGACGATCAGCCGGCAGGATTGACCACGCCAGGATGTGCACGTGCGAGGTCGGCCAGCCGGGTGGCATCACCGTCGGTTCGGGGGCGAGCGGTGCGATACCGGTCCTTCCAGCACCGACGAGACGACCTGAGCTGCCGCCTCGATAATGCTGTCATATGTGATCCCCGCCTCTCCTGTCTGACGGCGGGCCACAGCTGCCAGTCGCTCCAGAAGCGTCATCAGAACAGCGGCGGTTGCGTATGGGTGAACATCTGCCGCAAGGCGGCCTGCAGCCTTGTTGCGCGTGACTTTGCGCGCCAGGGCGTCCAGAAGCGGTCGCACGGCCGTTTCCCGGGCCGTGTAGAAACGGGCGTCGCCCGCTTCCGCCGCCAGGTTTCGAGCAAGGAATATAGCGCTCTGGCTCTGCCAAACGTCGGCGTAGGTGCCGACAAACGTACGACCGTAGTCAATTGGAATGCCGTCACGCCAATCCAGGTCGATTATCGCCAGCAGTTCAGGCGTGCTCTGCGTGTGTTCGTCTATCACGGTCAGCGCGATTTCATCGACATCTCTGAAGTAGATATAGAATGTTGCCGGCGAGGTAGCCGCCTGCTTGGCGATGTCCGCCACGCTGATCGCGTGAAGCGGTGCTTTCTCAAGAAGTCCGGTCATGGCGTCGAGGAGACGGCGGCGGGTCTCCCGGCCTTTGGCACCCATCTCCTGGCCATGCTGGTTATGGCTGCTGGCTGGCTTGGCGCCGGGTGAGGGCTTGGACCAGACCGAGGATGAGTCCGGCTGATCCACTTCATCGTGGGCGAGTCGCTTCACTGCTTTGATGCCCATGGTCGATTTTCGCGAGGCACTCCACCCGTCCAACAAAAGGCCGGCGCCAAGTGAGGATCTGTGTCCGACCATGCGCAGGATAGCGCAAACTCTACAAGCGGCACGCGCAATCCAACCCGCAAATTCCCTCTTGGTCAACGTAGTTAGCTTATTTAGCGATGTTGGTTGACTGCCCCTGGCTAATCGCCTACTCGTTTCCAGAGGCGGGAGACCGTGTTGTATTGCGCGTCGTCAGGAACAGGCCAGAGCAGCAGGCCGCGCGAGATAATGGGGCTTTGCGAGCAGTATCCAGCTTTACATAAAGCCGCGCACGTAACGCGGCAGAAACAAGGCTGCCATCAAGCTAGGGGAAACAAAGAATGCTATCGCCTCGCCGTAGATTGTTCTCGAATACTGCCATCGCGCTGACGCTGGGTGGGGTTATTGGATGGTCTTCCTTATCCGCTGCCCAGACGGTAGCGCCGCAACCGCAATCTCGGCAGGGCGTCGGGATAGAGCAGGTCGTTGTTACGGCCCGTCGTCGTGCGGAACGGCTGCAAAAGGTGCCTGTCGCAGTCACCGCGTTGAGCAGTGCGCAAATCGCGCAGAACAAGGTCATCGCGGTGAACGAACTCGGGGCACTGACGCCCAGTCTGACATTTGAGCAAAGCTCTTATTCAACGTTCGGCGCTTATGTCGGCATACGCGGCCAGAAAACAAACGACACCGTTCTATCGCAATCCCCGTCGATCGGTATCTACATCGATGACGTCTATGCGCCGTCGACCATCGGCGTAGGACTGGGCAATCTTTGGGACACGAATCAGATCGAGGTGCTGAAAGGTCCGCAAGGTACATTGTACGGCCGGAACACGACTGGCGGCGCCTTGAAGATCACGACGAACCAGCCGGACTACAAGGGACTCTACGGCACGGTTCAGGTCGGCTTCGGCAATTATGGCAGCCTGGAAGATCGTGCCATGCTGAACGTGCCGATCGTAGACGGCAAGGCAGCCTTACGGCTGGACTACGTGCATGTTAGCCACGACGGCTACGCCTATGATCACACCAGCGACCGGGCGGTTGATGACGCTGATTCCGAGTCATTTCGTGCCGCTCTGAAACTCGATCCGATCGAGGATCTCAATATCGTAATCCGGGCTAACCTCGATAACGGCCATTCCGGTGGCACAATCACGAACTTGGAAGCCGTAAAGCCGGTGTTCGGCGTCGGCGGTGTGCCCACTTTCTCCCCGGCCTTGCTTAACACGGGTCTGGAGATCGGTTCGCTCACCTTCCAACAATTGCTTCCCTTCCTGGCGCCGCAGTTTTTTGGCCCGCCAACCGCGGCCGACTTCGGCCAGGTCATCGCTGGGCAAGAGGCCGCCTACAAAAAGCTCACCAGCTACCTTCGGCAAGGCTACAACCCGAACTACAGCGGAACAGAGGACGGGACACTCAAAGACAAAGGCGTCTCGCTGAACGGCACCTATCATATAACAGACGATTTGGCGATACGCTCGATCACCTCGTACCAATACGCGTTTCAGGCCGGCAATGATGAGGTGGACGCCACACCGCTACATATCCTCGAAGGCACCGGTGACCAGTCCAGCCTGGATCAGTTCACGCAAGAGCTTCAGGCCGTCGGCACCGGTCTGGATCACAGGCTTAATTACACCGCAGGGTTTTACTACTACTATCTCACCGGCAGCGATGACAGCCCCGGCGAGCTCGAGCTCCCGTTCTTGAACGTCACCGGGAGCCCTGTGCATACTAACGACAAGCTTACTGACGAGAGCTATGCATTTTTTGGACAGGGCACTTACGCGGTTACCCCTACAGTTCACGTTACCGGTGGCGTCCGCTGGACGAACGAGAACACCGGGCTGACGGCAAGCAGCACGGCCGGACCGCAGAACACGTGCAACGTGCCGCCTCCTGGTGGAGTGAACGGTGCCCCTTGCAGCGACAGTTTCAACAATGGGTTTCACGCGTTCGACTACCTAGCCAGTATCGATTGGGCTGCTACCGAAAATATCCTGCTATATGCGAAAATCAGCCGTGGATTTAGGGCGGGCGGACAGAACCAGCGCGGCAGTGTAATCGGCGGCTTCGGGGCATTCGCCCCGGAGGAAGTGACCAGCTACGAGATCGGAGCGAAATCCGAATTTCTAGATCATAGGCTTCGCTTGAACGCCGCTGCGTATCATTCCCAATATTCCAACATTCAGCGGTCAGTCCTCACGGTCACGCCAAGTCAGCAGACCATCACCGAAATCGTCAACGCAGCAGCTGCAACGATCGATGGAGTTGAAGCAGAAGTCACCGCACGACCGATCCCTCCGCTTACACTCAGCGCAAACATGGCCTACACGCACCCTAGATACACCTCCTACTTCTCGAACGGAGTCGATCTGTCCAATATCATGTTCCAGGACCAGCCGCTTTGGCAATTCAATGTCGGCGGGACCTATGTCTATCCGTTCGTAGTGGCGGCTACCGAAGCTTCGCTCAGCGGCACGGTGAACTTTGCTTATCAAAGCAAGGTCAACTTCCAGCCAGACGAGCAGACTGTGTATAGCAACGGCTATGCAATCCAAGGCGGCTACGGACTTCTCAACGCACGTCTGGCCCTGGACATTCCGCGCTACGGCGTCACGCTGGAAGGTTGGGGCAAGAACCTGACCAACCGTAAGTATCTGAGCGGCGCTGTGGACGTGGTAGCAGCGCTTGGTGTCGGCGTTGGCTACCTGTCGGACCCACGCACTTTCGGCTTTACTCTTACTAAAAAATTCTAAGAGACCCGTCTTCAGTAAGTTCTGGTAGCCTCACGACGCGCATTGTGAGGCGCCGAGCGAACCAGACCTACATGCTCAAGAGCAGAGAGGACGGGCTTTGAGGCGCTCCGTCCAACGCCACAATCGATTGCAGTGAAGTAAGAGATAAGATCATGCACGACGTGGATCAGATCGCTCGCTTATCCATATTTAACTTCGTCTTTAAAAAGGCATCCTGTATTGCCTGCCGCATCAGCAAGGTTGCCTGAGGATTTATATCCCACTGCGGTGGGGAGTTAGTTCCCCATGCAGGCAGTGACCACCAGAAGAGGCGTCGGTCCTGCACACTGACTCTACTCAAGCCAAGTTCATCACATGCAAGCTCAAAAGATCAACGACCGACTGTTCGAATGCGTCCACACCGTAAGGTGGCAGCCGTGCGCGCGAAGCCGACCGGGTGAAGACGTCAATGCCTACGCGGAACGGGCCATCCTCTCCCCAGTCGGATAGGTTCGTTATTGCCTCGGCGCGTTGCATAAGAATGTCTGCGGAACTTATCTAGTCGCCTGCCCTCGGAGGCTTACGTCTCTGACGTATCTGGAGTGACAATCAAGACCGTCTGCTAGGCGATCTTAGGTCCAAACACTTATTCTTTTGCAAGGTCTGACTGTCTCCACGCCATGACGGCGGTGTTCTCTTGACGCGGTATCTGCGCCGTTATCATACCAAACGCAGCAAACTCTCGAGAACGGTTGACACTCGTTTGCCAATGCTCAGGACTTTACGTTGGCTTGTGTGATCGCATTGCAATTGGATGTTGCCCGGGCACCGTGAGAAATGCTACGTGTACTAGGGTTGCTGGCGCGGCATTCGAAGGATGGCGGTTGTATTGTAGTTCGTAAATCTGCGAAGCCCGCTGGGAGCGAAACTGTTGGATAGTTACGACTTTGTGGTCATCGGCGCCGGATCCGCTGGTTGCGTCCTCGCCAACCGGCTTTCGGCCAATCCGTCTGTTTCGGTGCTGCTGATCGAGGCCGGCCCGATGGACAAGAGTGCCCTGGTCGCCATGCCGCGCGGCATAGGGGCGATGCATAAGCCAGGCAATCCGCATGTGCAGTTCTACTCCGCGTCGAAAGGCGGCAATCGTCCCGACGAGGTCTGGTACAAGGGAAGCACGGTCGGCGGCTCCAGCTCGATCAACGGTCTGGTGTATGTCCGCGGCGCGCCTGCGGATTACGATGACTGGGAGGCGGCCGGCTGCACAGGCTGGGGTTGGTCGGAAATCGGCAAGTGTTTCGTCGAGCTGGAGGACCATGAGCTCGGCGCCGACACGTGGCGCGGCGTAGGCGGCCCACTGAAGATCAGCGTCGAGAAACCCGGCGGGCCGTTCACCGAGGCCATCCTCGCCGCGGGCGAGCAGCAGGGGGTCCCGCGCGTAGCCGATGTGAACCATGTCGACGTTGTTGGTGATCAAGGCATGGGCTACATGACCCAGACCATCAGCGGCGGCCAGCGTTTCAGCGCAGCCAAGGCGTTTCTGCATCCGGTGCTCTCGCGGCCGAACCTGAAACTCGTCACGGGCACCAAGGTGAGGCGCATCGTTTTTGACGGGCTTCGCGCGACCGCACTGGAGATCGAGGACAAGGCTGGCAAGCGCCGGGTCGGCATCGGGCGGGAGGTCATCCTGTGTGCCGGCGCCATCGAATCGCCCAAGCTGCTGCAGCTCTCCGGCATTGGCCCACGGGCCCTTCTGGACGGCTACAAGATCCCAGTTGTTCATGATGCTCCCAACGTCGGCAAGAAGTTGCGCGAGCACCGCTATCTGCCCGTCATGTTCCGGCTGAAGAGCGGCAGCCTCAATGCAGCTTTCCAGAAGCTCGGGCTTGCCAGGTCCCTCATGCAATACTGGCTGCTGAAATCAGGCCCGCTGACCCATTCAGCGCACGAACTGGCGGGATTCATAAAGAGTCGGCCCGGGTTGAAGCGGCCAGACATCCAGCTCGGCATAGGACTCTACTCGATCAAATACGACGGCAAGTCGTATGTGATAGACGACCAGCCCGGCTTCACTATCGGCGGCTACTACACGCGACCGAAGAGCCTGGGTGAGACGCGTATCACTTCCGCCGATCCCGACGCCCTGCCCTACATCAACGCCAATTACATGGACGCCGAGGAAGACCGGCTCGCCGCGATTGGCATGGTACGCTGGATACGCCGGCTCGCGGCGCAACCTGCGCTCGCGCCCTACGTCCTGTCCGAAACGTCGCCAGGACTGGAATACAGTGATGACGACGACCTGGTGCGGGCTTTTCTCGAGCGGGGATCGACGGCGTTTCACGTGTCATGCACCTGCGCCATGGGCGCGGACGCGGACAGCGTTGTCGATATCGAGCTGAAGGTGCGCGGCGTCGAGGGCGTGCGCGTATGCGACACTTCGGTTTTCCCGACGCTCGTGTCCGGCAACACCAACGCCCCTGCAATGGCAGTGGCAATGCGCCTTGCCAAGCTGATGGATCGGAATACTGCAACGCGCCTGGCCGCATGATGCCGGGTGTTCGACACGCCTCTCCTGCACCCTTCCTTGCGCGGGAGAGGCGGACGAGTCCTCGATAGCATGGCCGAGCACATTTCTTCTCGCCGCGGCGTGTTTCGGCGGTTGATCGATATATCGGCGGCCTCCGACACGAAGGTCATCGCGTGGGTCGAGGATGATTTCCATCATTTCGGCCTTTCCATCGCGCATGACCGCAACGTGGTGGCCGATGTCTCCGTTCATACGGAGCGTGCTCCTTGGTCCACCTGCGCGGGCGCTGTGTTGCCTTTGCGGGCGTTGATAGACAAGCCGTTGGTCACGCGGGCCTCCGACGTGGGCCGCTACATCGACATGCGCTTGCAGTGCACGCATCTCTTCGATCTCGCCGGCTTAGCGCTCGCTCATGCAAGGCACCAACGCACGCATCGGCGTTACGAAGCGGTGGTAGGCGACCGCTCGCGCCATGGCGCCACACAGGCCGTGCTGTCGTGCGACGACGAAGTGGTGTTGGCCTGGCATGTCACCGGCTCCACAATCGACGGTCCGGCCTCTCACGCCGGTCGGTCGCTGAGCAACGGTTTCCGTGCGTGGACAGAGACGATGCAGGAAGAGGAAGCCGAGCAGGCGTTCGTGTTGCGCCGCGCTCTCATGGTTGCTGGTGGCCGAAATGTCGATCTGGACAAGTTTGACACTGCGGCCGGCACAGGCATGCCGCCGGTGTGTCATACCTATCAACCCGAAAACGTGCGTGTTGCCGCACGCAACAAGGGAAGCACGCGCAATTTCGAAAGCGGTCCGGCGGGTATGTTGCGAGCGTTAGAGATCAATCCGTAATGCGTAAGGATGACGGGCGCATTTGCGAAGTTCCAGGCCACGACGTGAGGGCGCGCCAATGACCGTATCGGCGAAGCCTCAACCTGCAACCCGGCTGCAAGAGCCTCCTGAATGGGACAGGCCACCCTTACCGCCTGGCTGTCTGGCCGGCCATGTCGCCATAGTTACCGGCGGCGGTTCAGGCATGGGCTTGGCCATGGCGCGCGCGATAGCCCAGGCCGGCGCCGCCGTGGCCGTTGTAGGCCGCACGCAAAGCCGTGTCGACGAGGGAGCCGCCGAACTGAAGGAGTTGGGCGCACGTGCCACAGGCCTCTCGGCCGAAGTCCGCAACCCGTCCAGCATCGCGGCCGCCTTCGACAGGGCCGAGGCCGAGCTTGGCCCAGTGTCGCTGCTCGCCAACAATGCAGGCGCGAACTTCCCCGCTCTTGCCGAGACGATGAGCGCCAACGCCTGGCGTGCCATCACGCAGATCGCGATCGACGGCACGTTCCTTTGCTCGGCGGAATTTGCGCGTCGCAGGATCGCAGCCGGACAAGGCGGTGCCATCGTCAACAACTCCGCGCAATACGTATGGTCCGGTTTCGCTGGGGACGCCCACTCCGCGGCCGCCAAATCCGCCATCGTGGGCATGACGCGCGTGATGGCGCGGGACTGGGCACCATATGGCATACGCGTCAACTGCGTCGCTGCCGGCTTCTTTCCGCACGCCCGCGCGATCGGAACGGATCGTGAGCCGGGCTATGAGGATCGGCTCGGCACCATGATCCCGGCTGGGCGTGTGGGCCGCATGCGGGAGTTCGGCTGGGCCGGCGCGCTGATGGTCTCGCCCATGATGCAGGGCGTGTCGGGTGAGACGCTGATCATAGACGGTGCGGATCGCCTACGCCGGCAACTCATGCATCCCGCTTTCGAGGAGCCCCGGTTGCGCGCGGAAGTTTGGGGGACGGCACCATGAGCGGTTGGTTGTCCGGCCAAGCGGCGCTCATCTTGGGTGACGGCAAGGCGGCGGACGTCATCGCGGACTCCTTTCTGGCGGCCGGCGCCGTGCTTGTCCGCAACAACGTCGCCAGTGACTTCGCCAAGATCTGCAACGCGGAACAGATTAGCGCCTTCATGGACAGCATGCAGGCGCTGAGCGCGACGCCATTGTCGATCCTTGTCGTCGCGGACGCTGCACCGGCCTGGCAATCAGCGGAGAATATCACACTGGCTTCCTGGCAGGACACGACAGCATCGCATCTCGACATGCGCTTCTACGCCGCCGCCGAATGCGCCCGCCGCTGGATCGCTGCAAGCCGGCCTGGTGCGATCCTGCACCTGATGGGCCGTGACGTCCTCCAGGGATCGGCAGGAAGCGCCGCGCAAGTTGGGTCGGCGGCGGGCGTCGAGAACATGGTCAAGACTCTTGCGGTGGAATGGGCGCGAGACGGCATAAGGAGCAACGCCATCGTCTCCCGCTATGTGGAGATGAACGGGGAGGCCCCTGCGGAAGGATTGCGCGCCCTTGGCATGCTCGCGTGTTATCTCTGCAGCGACTACGCGGCCTACGTCACTGGTTGCCTCATGGGTGTGAACGAGCTCTGAGTTCACGCCGCTCTGGCGCTGCCACTGGCTCGAACTTCGATCAGATCCACGTTCACGTCCGCCGGCAGTGACAGAACCGCGACAAGCGCTTTCGCCATCGACTCGGGAGTTGCCATTTCACCTGTGAAGGCAGCGTGACCAGTACGGGTGATCGTCTCGAAAAATTTCGCGGTGATGGCAGGATCCCAGTTCCGGCCGCCAGCACTGCCGGAAACCGATCCCGATCGCAACAGCGTCACGCGTATGCCGTCCTCCCGCAGTTCATCGCGCATAGCTGCCGACAACACCTCGAGGCCACCCTTGGTCGCAGCATAGACGCCAAGGTAGGGAAACGGCATGCGGGTCGACTCGCTCGAGATCGATACGATATGCCCCCGTGTCACGCGCAGATGCGGAATGGCCGCACGTATGCACCACATCGGACCGAGCAGATTGATATCGACGTGATCTCTCACCTGCGCCGGGTTTGCATCCTCCAACCGGAATGGCTGGAAAATCGCCGCGTTGTTGACCAGGAAGTCTAGGCGGCCGAAATGCGCAACCGTTCTGGCGACGGCGCTCTCGACATCCTCACAGGAACGGACGTCACATTCCACCGCAATTACCCGGTCTTCGTGCCTGCGTCCGATGGCGTCGAGCTCGGGCGACGGACGGGCAAAGCACGCTGCAGCGGCGCCGCACGCTACCAGCGCATCAAGGAAGTGCACGCCCATGCCGCGCGAGCCGCCGGTGACGATCCCGACTTTCCCAGCCAGCGAGGCGGCTGTGCCCGGATCATCCACGTATTTACGCTGCGCTCAGCTTCTGAAACTGCGGTATCCAGACGTCCTCTGCAGCCCGCTCGAAGGTGACGCTCACCCGTTGACCAATGGCCACCCCATCCTGATTGTCTCCCACGAGCTGTGCGGTCAGCCTTACACCAGGCTCGTCGTCAAGATCGACCGTCAGCAGGGTGTAAGGAACTGTCAGATCTGGTAGCCAAGGATGGCAATTGACCGTGAAGGTATAGATCGTGCCCGAGCCGCGCGCGGCGCGCGGCGAGACGGAACGCGACAGGCATTTCGGGCAGATCACCTGCGGCGGATGGATCGCATGATCGCAGTCGTTGCAATGCATGATGAGCAGCTCACCGCGCTCACCGCCGCTCCAGAACGGCGTGTTCTCGGCCGTCAGTTCAGGCAGAAGGCGCATGTGTCAATCCTGCGTAGTCAAAGGCAATCACTACGCACATGCCTCAGCGTCGCGTCATTTGGAAATCGGCTTTTTCCCGATCCCAGGTGGCGGGCGTGCAGCCTTCGTCGCGCAGCTGGTATTTCAGGATCTTGCCAGTCGGATTCCGCGGCAGATCGCTGCGGAACTCGATGTAGCGGGGTATTGCAAAATAAGGAACCTTGTCCAGTGACCAACTGCACAAAGCCTCCTCGGTCAAGTCCGTAGTCTCTTTGAGAACACAGGTAACCTTGACGTCATCTTCACCCAACTCGGAAAACACGGCATGAACCGCCACGTCCATTATGTCAGGGTGATTCTGGTAGGTCTTCTCCATTTCGAAACTTGAAATGTTTTCGCCGCGGCGACGCAAATAATCCTTCTTCCGATCAAGGAAGTAGAATTCGCCGTTCTCTCCAAACTTGCCGATGTCGCCAGTATGAAGCCACAGGTTTCGCATTATTTTCAGCGTGTCGGACGGCCGGTTCCAGTAACCCTCGAACATCACGAACGGACGTTTTGGCCGGCATACGACTTCTCCGGCCTGGCCGGCCGGAAGTGGGTTTTCGTCATCATCCAGGATCGCAACATCGAACTCCTCGGCGATCGGGCCGGAGGAATCCGGATCGAGCCGTGACTCCAAAGAACCGTACGTGACCATGGCCGCTTCGGTAAAGCCGTAGCCGCCGGCGCCCATCACCTGCGCGCCGAACCGGCGCCGCCATTTCTCCTGCAGAGCTTTTGGGAACGGCGCCGCGGCTACGACGCGTAGCTGTCCGAAACAGCGTTTTGAGGCTTCGCTGTCGGCCGCCTCGGCAATCAGAGGGTGCATGCTGCCGAGCAGGCTGACGACGGTGGCGCCCGAACGCTCCATTTCCGCCCAGAAACCGGAGAGCGAGAAGCGCGGATAGATCGAAGCCCGTATGCCGATCATCGCCGTCGCGAGTACGCCCGTCGCCGTTGCGTTCATGTGGAAGAGCGGCAGGGCCGTCCAGTAGATGTCGGTCGGCCGCAAGCCCGTCACCTCGAGGGATTGCCGGGCCAGGTTGCAGGCATAGCCGTGACTGATCATGCAGCCCTTCGACGGGCCGGTCGTGCCGGACGTGTAGATCAACATCGACAAGTCGCCCGGACCAATCTTCGGGAAGTGCGAGTCCTCGCCCGACACCATCGCCTCCGTAATAGGTGACGCTTTGATGACGGTGCTCGCTGGCGTGGCATTGCCGCGGTGCAACAACGCACGCACGTCCGGCAGTCCCTCTGCTACGGCGAGTATGCGCTCGGCATAGTCAGCCTCTGAAAGCACCACGTGTGCGCCGGAATCGGCAATCTGGTGCCTGAGAAATTCTCCCTTATAGGCGGTATTTACCGGCACCGAGATCGCGCCGAGCTTGTTGATGGCGAACCACGCGATGACAGCATCGACATTGTTGTCGAGTATCGATGCCACCGCTTGGCCCTTGGTTACGCCAAGCGCGGCAAGGCCGTGGGCCAGACGGGACGACGCCTGATCGACCTGTGCGTAGGTGTAGGTCTGACCAGAGAAGTCCAGGTAGATCCGGTCCGGGTGGTCTGAAACCGCCTTCGCGAGAACGCTGACGACTGTTTCACCCTTACCTGCTTGCCAACTCGTCATCTAATACCTCGAACGCCATCTCAGTTCAGTGTGGTGCAGTATCGAACTCATCCGCCTCGGAAGCTTATCGTTTTCATGTTCGTGAATTCATTCAGCCCGTCCAGGCCGTATTCGCGTCCATAGCCGGATCTCTTCACGCCCCCGAAAGGCGCGTGGCTGGACATGCGGCCGCCACCGCCGTTGATCAGCACGCCACCAGTGCGAAGCTGCAGAGCCATTTCATAGGCACGGCCAACATCCTGCGAGAAGACGGCACCCGACAGGCCGAAATCATTATCGTTAGCCATGTCGATCGCTTCTTCATCCGAATCGTAGCCGATGACCACGCCGATCGGGCCGAACACCTCCTCGCGAGCAATGCGATCGGTGTTCCGCACATCGTCGAAGAAGGTTGGCTCGTAATAGAAGCCCCGCAGCAGCCCGTCAGGGCGTCTTCCGCCTGAGATCAAGGTCGCGCCCTGGGCTTTTGCGATCTCCACGTAATCCTCCGTACGTTTCCGGGCGACCTCGCGTATCAGCGGCCCCATCGTTACGGCAGCATCTGCGGGATTGCCGATTTTCACGCCGGCAACCATCGTGCGAAGCATGTCAACATACTGTTTGCGTACGGAGTTGTGCACGATGTGGCGCGTCAGCAATGCGCAGCCTTGCCCGCTGTGTATGGTGAAACCGCCAAGGCCATTCATCGCGGCCAGGCCGAGATCGGCATCGGGCCGGACGATCATCGCGGATTTGCCGCCCAGTTCCAGAAGAACACGCTTCAACGTGGGCGCAGACTGCGCCTGTATCGCCGCGCCTACCACGTCAGAGCCGGTGAAGGTGATCAGATCCACCCGCTTGTCCGTGGTCAGCATCTCGCCGACATCCTTTCCGCCCGTGACGATGTTCAACACGCCTTCGGGCAACCCCACTTCCCGCGCAATCTCACCCAACAAAAGTGCTTCGAACGGCGTGTAAGGTGAGGGCTTCAACACAACCGTGCAGCCAACGGCCATGGCAGGAATGATTTTGCCGAGATTTAGGAAAAACGGGAAGTTGTAGGGCGTTATCGCCACCACCACACCGACGGGGTCGCGTGCCATCACTCCGCCACCCAGTGTTGTTCCGCCCTGCATGTTCGGCGTGGTCTCGACCGGGAGCGGGGTGATCGCTGGCCGTGACGCGATTTCCACCATGTGCCGGGCGTGCTGCATGGGAATGCCGTATTGCAGGTAGCGGGCGATCATCTGCGTAGCACCGGTCTCGGCGACGATGAGATCGATGAACTCGGGCGAGCGCCGTTCTATGGCATCGAGAAACGCCGTGAGCTTCGCCTGTCGTGCATCTGACGCGAGACGTGGCCAAGGCCCATGATCGAAGGCTTTCCTTGCAGAGGCCAGTGCGGCGTCGACATGCGAAGGCTCGCCGACAGGAGCCTCACCAAGAACCTCTTCGGTGGCCGGGTTCAGAACGTCCTCAAGACGGGAGGTGGCGACCCACTCGCCGCCGATAAAAAGGGCAGCCTTGTCCTTCAGAATAGCCAACGAGACCTCCTCCGCATGTAGCCGCGCTTCGTGCCGGGCGCGGTCTCAAATCGTTGTCCGCTTCAGGCGACGTTCCATTCGAGTTCGAGGTGCTCCACGCCGAAGACACCTCCACCATGCACGGCGATCGGCGCATTGTCTTTCAGCCGCCACGCGGGAACACGCGCCAGCCATTCCCGCAGCGCCACGGCAAGTTCGCGGCGCGCCAGATGAGATCCCATACAAAAATGCGGCCCGAATGAAAAACCAAGGTGGCGGTTGTTCTTGCGGTCGAAATCCACTTCCATCGGCCTGGCAAATTCCGCTGGATCAAGGCTTGCCAGCGAGTCGTTGATGGTGATCCAGTCGCCCTGCTTCATGCGGACGCCGCCAAGCTCGACGTCGACCTTGCATTGGCGGCTGGACGTTACGACTGAATAGCGCCGCAGCAATTCCTCGACAGCCTTCTCGATCATCTCGGGCTGTCGGCGAAGCTGTTCCTGCTGCTCCGGATGCTCGGCCAGATGACGGAAGAAGAAGCCGAGCGAAGATGCCACCGTATCGAGGCCGCCGACGAAGAGCAGATACAATATGCCCATCACCTGGTCGTCGGTCAGCTGCTGGCCTTCGATGGCTGACGCAACGACGAAGCTGGCTATGTCGTCCTTCGGACTGGCGCGCCGGTCGGCAGCAAGCTCTCGCAGATAGTCCCTGATCGCCACCGCGGCACCCACCTTCACGCGCATGTCCGGATCGTGGAGCAGATCGTATTCCCACTTCAGGAAAGTATCCGTCTGCTCGGCCGGCAAGCCCATGAGCTGCATGAATATCCCCACGGGGAACGGGCGACCGAACGCCTCCATGAACTCGCAACCGCCTCGGTCACGAACGTTATCGATCAATGCCGCGGCCCGGGCGGTGATGCCGGGCGCCATCTTGGAGACTACAGGCGGCGCAAGCAGCGGGTTTAGAAGCTTGCGAAATTTCGTATGCTCCGGCGGGTCCAGCTCCAGGGGAATGAGGTCCCAGCTTTCCCCTACGAAACCGGAGAAGCCGGCCTCGCCCTTGTTGGTGAACAAGTCAGGGCTGCCCAGAACGAACCGGATGTCTTCCGCAGTCGTCAGGACCCAGGCCCCGCCGAATTGCCAATTCGTGGGGTTCCAGAATACGCGTTCCTTGCCATGCAAGGTAGCAGTGGCTGCGAACGGACATTGGCTCATACGCGGGTCAGCGTAGAAGTCGAACGCTTTCACCTGCTCTGGCGGAATGTGGCTCGGAACCGGGTTAGCTGGTGCTACGACGGCGACCTGATCGCTCATGACGTGACCCCTTCCATCCGAACTAACCTTCCGGCGCGATTGTGACCGTCAGCCCGTCGAGAGACGCATCGAACAGGACCTGACAGGACAGGCGCGACGTAGGAGCATTGAAGTCCGACGAATCCAGCAGGTCGCACTCGTCCCGCGATCGTGGCGGCAGCCTGTCAAACCATTCCGGCGCCACATGCACGTGGCAGGTCGCGCAAGAACAGCAGCCGCCACATAAGGCAAGCAGCTCCTCCACACCGCCGTCGCGAATGATCTGCATCACCGACAGGCCAGGCGTGGCGTCCATAGTCCGCGTGCTTCCATCCCGTTCGATAACCGCTATCGACGACACCTAAACCTCTCTAACTAAGTGGCCCATGTTCTACTACTCCAGGTTTCGTCACGCAATAGCGCGCGCGATGGCGCAGTCGTCGGAAGGAAGGCCGGCCGTCAGCCGGTCTTGTCTCTCCAGTATCTGTCGCGGATCAGACGCTTGTAGAGTTTGCCGGTGTCTTGGCGCGGAAGGGCGCGGTCAAAGTCGATCGCGCGCGGGCACTTGATGTGCGAGAGCTTGCTGCGGCAATAGGCAATTAGTTCTTCGGCAAAGACGGGGTTTGCGTCTTCCCACGCGACAGGTTGGACGACGGCCCTTACCTCCTCGCCCATCTCCGCGCTCGGAACGCCGATCACCGCCACATCGGCTATCTTCGGATGCTCGGCCAAAACGTTCTCGGTTTCCTGCGGGTATATGTTCACCCCGCCCGAGATGATCATGAAGCTCAGCCGGTCGGTCAGGAACAGATAACCGTCGGCGTCCAGGTAGCCGACGTCACCGAGGGTCGACCAGTGCCGATGAGACGGATGACGCGAGTCCAGCGTCTTCTGAGGATCGTTGAAATAGGCGAAGTCCCAACCGCCCTCGAAGTAGATGGTGCCCTGCGAGCCGGCCGGCAGCTCCTGGCCTTCGGCGTCACAGATGTGAATCTTCCCCCAGCTCGCGCAGCCGACCGAGCCGGGCTTGCGCAGCCACTCCTGCGACGTGATGAAAGTGGCGCCGGCACCCTCGGACCCGGCATAATATTCGGAGATGATCGGCCCCAGCCAGTCGATCATCTGCCGCTTTACCGTTATGGGGCACGGCGCCGCGGCATGCAGAACGATGCGCAGCGATGACAGGTCGAAAGCACCCTTCACTGCGTCGGGCAGGCGGAGCAGGCGGATAAACATCGTCGGCACCATCTGGACGAAGTCCACGCGATAGGCCGCAATCGCCGCCAGCGTCGCTTCGGGATCGAACTTGCGCATCAGAACGACCGTGCTGCCGATCCGCTGCGCGGTCGTGGTGAAGGCAAGCGGAGCCGTGTGGTAGAGCGGTGCGGGAGAGAGATAGACGGTGTGCTCATCGACCGCGTAGGTCGCACGTTGCCGCACGGCAAGGTCATGCTCATCCGTTGCCGGGCCGCCGGTCAGTGGCAGGCGCACGCCTTTCGGGCGACCCGTCGTTCCGGACGAATATGCCATGTGGAAGCCAGCCTGCTCGTCGGCGATCGGCGTCGGTTCCTGTGTGGCGAGTGCGCTCGCCCAGGATCGGACTGCGTCCGTGTCGTCGTCTGTGGACAGGATGCTGGCGAGCCTGGGGCATTGGCTGCGATGCGATCGGAGGAACTCGGGCAAGCCGGCAACTTGGCGGCAGGTCAACAGCAGCTTGGCACCGCAATCGGCCAGGATATACGCGGCCTCGCCGGCCGTCAGTGCGGTCGAAATCGGGGCGATATGGACGCCCGCGCGCTGTCCCGCCCAATAGAACTCAAAATACGCCAAGCTGTTCGGCAGCCAGATCGCCACCGAGTCACCATTCTGTATGTCGAGCGAGCGGAATAGCTGCGCACCCCGGTTTGCGGCACTTTCCAGCGCCCCATATGTCAGCACCTCACCCGTGTCGTTCATGATGGCGGCCGGTTTGTCCGGGCGCGTTTCGGCGTGCAGACGCGGATGCGTCATCGCCACCCTCCTTTTTTGCCATATGCTACATTGAACAGAAATCCATAGCCGGTCAAAGTTGCGTATGCGGCGTGCGGGCGTGTGGCATCGCGCTCAGGCAGGCTCCGCCGCGACCCTCGTCCGCAAAGAAGGTGTCCAATCATGAGAGATAAGGTGATCGTCGTTACGGGCGGGTTTGGAAGCCTTGGGCAGGCAGTGGGCGCGCACGCCGCTGCGTTGGGAGCAAAAGTTGTGCTGGTCGACATCGCACCTTCGGCGCGCCCCTTTTCCAAAACTGCAGAGGCAGAGCCATTCGTCTGTATGCCCGGCGTGGATCTGCAAGTCCCTGACGTGGCGGCATCAACATTCGCTTCCGTTCACGCAAAGTTCGGCCGCATTGACGCGCTCGCCAACGTCGCAGGCGGATTTCGCTGGCAGACCGTCGCAGACGGTGACACCGAAACCTGGGACCTGCTCTACGGCATGAACGTGCGCACGGCGTTGAACGCGTCCCGTGCGGTCATTCCTCACTTGAAGCATGAGGAAGGAGCAATCGTGAACGTGGGCGCAAACGGCGCCTTGAAAGCGGCCGGCGGCATGGGGGCTTATGCGGCCTCCAAGTCCGGCCTGCACCGCCTGACGGAGGCCATGGCCGAGGAATTGAAACCGGTCGGTATACGCGTCAATGCCGTGCTGCCATCCATCATAGACACGCCGGTCAATCGCGCCGACATGCCTGACGCGGATTTCTCCAAATGGGTGACGCCGCATGCGCTCGCACGCGTCATTGTTTTCTTGATGTCCAAGGACGCAGACGCCGTCACCGGCGCCTTGCTGCCGGTTGTGGGCCGTGTGTGACGGGGGGCAGCAGCAAACGCCGTCTCTAGTGCCGCGCAAGCAGCATGGCACCGGCCAATGGGCCGCCGCCCATACCGCAGACGGCGACGCGTGCCTGCGCCACCTGACGGCCTTCCCCCTCGCCCCAGAGCTGGATGCACGCCTCGTGCAGGAGCCCGAAGCCGTGTAGCCGACCCGCCGACAACTGGCCGCCACCCGTGTTCACCGGGTAGCGGCCGGTGATGTGCGTGTTGCCGTCCGCGATGAAATCCTTCGCCTCGCCGCGCTTGCAGAAGCCGAACGCCTCCAGCCAGAATGGCACTTGGATGCTGAAACCGTCGTACAGCGACAACACGTGCACGTCGGACGGCGTGAGGTCCGTACGGTTCCACATGTCGGCCGCCGCATCGTGGGCCGCCATACGCGTCATGTCCGGCTGCTGGTCCCAGGTCTCCGCGTACTTCATCGCGGCACCGAAAGCCTCGACATGCAACGGCGCCTTGCGAAGGTCGCGCGCCGCGTCGCTGGCCGAGACGATGAGGACGCACGCTCCATCTATCGGCGTGTCGCAGTCGAACAGGCCGAGCGGCGTCGTGATCATGCGGGCGCCCATATACTCTTCAGCCGTGAGCGGCACGCGATATAGCGCGCGCGGGTTGTGCAAGGCGTTCTGCCGCTGGCTCACGGCCAGGATCCCCAGATGCTCCCGTGTCATGCCGAATTCATGGAAGTAACGGGTCGCCGCCAGGGCCATCCAGTTGGAAGCCGAGATGGCGTTGACCGGCAGCAGCCAGGACGGCCAGCCGCTGATCCTGTCCGATGTGCCGGTGGGAACGCTCGCCCGCTTCTCTGCCGTCTGCGACGATGACTCCGTGAGTGCCCGGAAACACAGGACGTGGCGCGCCTGTCCCGTCTGCACCGCCATCGCGGCTACCATCAGTGGGGCCATCTGCGCCGGCCCTTCCGGGATCGCGGAGTGCCAGCGTGTGTTCAGGCCGAGTGCGTTGCGCACCTCTCCCACTCCCAAGGGAGACACACCCGGCGAGCCGGCTGACTTACCGGGATAGGTGGTTATCCCATCGATGTCTTCGCGTCGCAGGCCGGCGTCCGCCAAAGCCTGCAAAGCCGCGTCGGCGAGATGCTCCATCGCCGGCCGCATCGTCTTTCGGCCTACCTGGGACATCCCGATGCCGGTGATCGCGGCGCCAGTTCCGGTCATGCAAGGTGTCTCCTACAAGCTTGTATCAAGCAAGGTAATCGGTTCATCAAAAGGCCGAATGCCTTTCTGGACTGATGGAAACAATCGCTGCTGCCTCCTTACCGAAGTCTGAGCGTCAAGGACAAACCGAAGCACTCAAACAGCGGGAAGCAAAAGTTTTTTGCTCCTTTCTTTCAAAAAAAGAAGGCCTTTCTTTCTTTTCACGAATGTCGGCTCTAAGCCGGCGCGCAGACGATCAGTTTGCCCGCCTGCATCGCGTCCACCGCATCCTGGCCGAACCCGAGTTCACGCAATATCTCGGCGCTGTGCTGGCCGATCAAAGGAGGTGCACGATCGAGCCTCGCCGGCATCCCGGCAAAATTCAGGAAGCTTCCCACCTGTTCGAACGTGCCGTACACCGGATGCGGATAGGATGCGACGAGCCCGGCGGCCCGGTTGGCCGGCGAGTCCAGGAACGCTTCTCGCTGGTCCTCCAACGCACGCACCGCCACGCCACCGCATTTGCCTGCCAGTGCGACCACCTGCTGCACAGCCAGGCCTGCGATTGCCGCCTCGGCCTGTTTCGTATCCTGGGCGCCAAGACTGTCCAGGAACGCAGCATGCACGTGCTCTCCCTCTGTCAGGACCATGGCCCAGCCGTCGGAACAGCGGAAGAGACGCCGCTCGTCGGACGTGCCGAGTTGGCGGTGGTCGAGCTTTGGATATGGCGTCAGCGACCCATCAGGCAGCATGGCGGTCTCGCGCAACGTGAGCAGTCCCGCTCCCAGCAACGAAGCGGCAACTGCGGTCCCCCTGCCCGTCAGGTTTCGCCAATGCAGCGCCAGGACCGTGGCGAGCAGGGATGCAAGCGCGCATTGATGGTCCATCATGCCGAAACGATACCAAACCGGTGCGTTTCCCTCACCAGCACCTTCGTATTCCCACCCGCAGCTTGCCTGAAACAGCTGGTCGAACCCTGGCCAGTCCTTACGCGCCCCGACAGAGCCGTAAGAGCTGACGTGGCAGTAGACGATATCCGGGTTGATGGCGCGTAGCGACTGATAGTCGAGGCCGAGCTTGCGGGCGGCAGGCATACGCAGGTTGTGGTGCACGACATCGGCCCACTTCACGAGACGTTCAAGTATCGGCCGGCTCTCTGGCTTCTTCAGGTCCAGCGCCAGGGAACGTTTGCCGCGCTGGCAGGCGGCGAACGCCCATTCGGCGTGCCGCATCATGTCTCCGCTTGTCGCCTCGAGCTTGATCACGTCCGCACCGAGAACCGACATGATCATCGGCGCGAAAGGTCCTGCCAGGAAATTGCCGAGGTCGAGCACCTTGATCCCGGACAGAGGATACTCGGCTGCGGGCTGCCCCCTCTCGGGCAACGGGCGCGGATACCAGCCATCGACAAGCGTGCGTGCATCGTCGCGCAGCGGCGCTGGTCCACGCACGCGTGCCGGCGGGTCGAGCTGCATCGGCGGGCCAGGCTGCAACGTGCGGCCCAGCACCGGATCATCCACGGTCACGACGTAGCCGTTCTCGTGCGCCTGGGCGTCGCGGTACAATGCGCCCATCGGCAGCACCGGCTGCACGCTGACATCGTTCGCCCAGAGTTCGTCCAGCCATTCCTGACGCGGCCGCGTCTTGAACACGAGGGCGTTGGCGCCGTAGCTGGGCAGGACGGGCGCCCCGTTGCGTTCGGCATTCGCCTTCGCCCGCACCTCCGGATCCAGCGCGGCGAGGCCCGCCTGCATCGACGGCGCGTGATCCGGTGAACTCATCACGTGGATCCAGTCACCATCGCTGCACTGGAACAGGAAGGCGTCGATCTGCTTGTTGTAGCCCTGCTGCAAACTCTTTGTCGGCTTTTCCGCACGCGACCACAGCATGATGACGGAGGTCAGCGCGCCCTGCAGCAGGCTCGTCGCGGTGGAGCCACCCGCTTTCGTGCGTTCTTTCATCAGCAGACGAACGACGACGCCGATTGCGGCGAGATGGCCGGCTGCCTCGCCGAGAGGGAAGCGCAGGAAATTCGGACCGTCGCGGCCACTGACCTTCTGCTCGTCGCAGATGCCCGATTGCGCCATCACCAACGCGTTGTCGACTGGTGTTTCGGCGTTCGGGTGCCCTTCCGGCCAACTGCCGATGTGGCTGTCGATCAGATGGGGAAACCGTTGGCGAAGGTTGGCCGCACGCAGGAACCCGCCCAGCGCATCCGGTGACTGGTCGTGGACCAAAACGTCCACCTTGGCGAGCAACCCGTCCAAAGTGGCCAGCCCGTCTTGCGAAGACAGGTCGATGGCAAGCGAGCGCTTGCTGCGGTTATGTATCGCAAATGCCGGGTCGCTGCGTCCGCCATCTCCAAACGCCGGTTCCACACGAACGACATCCGCGCCCGCCTCCGCCAGAAGCAGGCAGGCTAGCGCGCCCGCACGTCCGCACCCAAGATCGACGACGCGCAGCCCTTCGAGTATCGACTCACCCATGGTGCGCCATCCGTGCCTGAGCTTGACCCCGATCTTTCAAGCCGCATCCCATTCAAGCTCGAGATGCTCCACGCCGAACACCCCGCCACCATGTACCTCGAGCGGTGCGCCGGATTTCAGCCGCCATGTCGGCACGCGCGCCAGCCACTCGCCAAGGGCCACAACCAGTTCCCGCCTTGCCAGATGCGATCCGAGGCAGAAATGCGGGCCATACGAGAAACCGAAATGCCGGTTGTCCTTGCGGTCCAGGACGACATCCAGCGGCTTGTCGAAAGCGGCAGGATCAAGGCTCCCAAGTGCACAGACGACAGCTACACCGACATCGACGTCCGTGTTGCAGCGCCGGTGCACGGTGACGACCGAGAATCGCCTGAGCAGCTCCTCGACCGCACGCGGTATCATCGCCGGATTCGCGCGAAGCAGGCGTTGCTGTTCGGGGTTCTCTGCCAAATGCCGGAAAAAGAAGCCGAGCGACGATGCGACGGTGTCCAGCCCGCCGACAAACAGCAGGTAGAGTATACCCATCACCTCGTCATCGGTCAGACGCCGGCCGTCCAGTTCGGCATTGACCACAAAGCTGGTCAAATCGTCGACGGGCGCCGCCCGCCGTTCCGCCGCCAGTTGCAGCAGGTAGTCCCGTATCGCTGTCGCGGCGGCAATCTTGGTCGGGATTTCCCGCGCGTGCAGCAGGTCGAACTCCCAGTCGAGAAAAGTCTCAGTCTTTTCAGCAGGCAGTCCCATCAGCTGCATGAAGATGCTGACCGGAAACGGCCGGCCGAACGCCGCCATGAACTCGCAGCCGCCTTCGCCTCGCACGGCCTCGATCAGCTCGATAGCGCGCGAGGTAACGCCAGGTGTCATCCTGCCGACCGCGCCGGGCGACAGCAGGGGGTTGAGAAGCTGGCGAAACTGGGTGTGTGCAGGCGGGTCGAGTTCAAGCGGAATCAAATCCCAGCTTTCACCGACCAGGGCCGAAAATCCGGCTCCGCCTTTGCTCGAAAACAGGTCCGGCCGGTTCAGCACGAATCTCGTGTCTTCGGCGCTCGTCAAAACCCACATGCCGCCCCCGCCAAGCCGTTGCAGCGTGGGGTTCCAGAAAGCACCTGACTCACCGGAAAGTCGTGCAATGGCGGCAAAGGGGCACCTGGCCATCTCGGGGTCAGCGCTGAAATCGAACGCCCTGACCTGATCGGGGGAGACGTGCCCAGGAAGTTGCAGTGTGTCTTGAAAGGCTGCTTCTTGGCTCACGCTTACTTCTCCCTTTTATGCAGATGGCCTGGCTGCTGAGTTTAGGAAAGGCCAGGGCCTCTGCCCCTGGACCCCGCTAAGGACAGTCGTCCTTAGAACCTGTCATCAGCTGTCTTGAACAGAATGGGGGTCTGGGGCCTCGAGGCCCCGTCACGCGGTAGCGTGCTCGCACGACGGGTCCAGTCGAACTATCCACGAGGCGGAAGCCACTCACGTACCGGCACGAAAGGCGGCATACGCAAGCCGCGCCGTAACCAGTTCGCACCGTCCAGAACGAAGGTGTGACCGGAGCAGAACGCCGCGTAATCCGAACACAGGTAAGTCGCGGCCCAGCCCAGTTCGTGTACCTGCCCGATGCGCCCGGCTGGCTGGCGATTATCGGAGTTCTCCAGGTCGACTTTCATATGATCCGGCACGTCTTCATGCAGGAACAATCCAGGCGCCAGGCCATTCACGCGTATGTCGTGGGGGCCCCACTCCACGGCCAGCGACTGTGTCAGGTTCACGACGCCTGCTTTGGCTGCCGCCGAATGGGCGGTTCCCGGTCCGCCGGTCCACGCATAGGTGGCGGCGATGTTGAGGATGGCGCCGCCGCTTGCGCAAGCCAGCCGCCGGCGTGCGAATTCGGTCGACATAAAAAAGGTGCCGTCCAGCACGATGTCGGTCACCGCGCGCCACGCGTTCGGGCTCATGTCTTCCGCCGCGGCCGGAAAATTGCCCGCCGCGTTGTTGATCAGGATCGTCACCCCGCCGAGTGCCGCCTCGATCGCATCGAAGGCGCGGCTTATAGCCGCTGCGTCGCGAACATCACAGCTTACGGCAAAACCGCGCCCGCCTGCGGCTTCCACGGCGGCGACACCGCGCGCCTGCTTGACCGGATCTCGGCTCAGGATTGCCACCGCGGCACCCGCCCGCGCAAACTCGGTGGCAATACCCTTGCCGATGCCGCCACCGCCGCCGGTGACGATCACCACGTCTTGCGCGAAAGTGCCGGGCGGCAGCATGGTGGTGCCGAGCCTGGGTGCGGCGCGTGTCGGCATCTATCGGCCGCCATACCGCGCCGGCCGCTTCTCGCGGACGGCAGCACGGGCCTCTGCATAGTCTTCCGTTGCAAACAGAGCTGTCTGCGCCACCAACTCCAGCCCAATTCCGGAACGGACACGTTCGCCCCAGGCGTGATCGGCAAGCTGCTTGCCAAGTGCCAGGGCGATCGGCGGACCTGCCGCGATCTCGCGCGCGAGTGCGAAGGCAACCTCATGCAATTCCTCACGCGATGTCACCACGTCGACCGCCCCCCATTGCTCCGCCTGACGTGCCGCCATGGGTCGTCCGCTCAGGATCAGCAGCTTCGTGCGCGCTGGGCCGATCAACACCGAGAGCACCTGGCTGGCGCCCGTATCCGGCAACAAGCCATAGCGTATCTCAGGCATCCGGAATACCGCGTCCTCGGATGCCACGCGTATGTCGGCCGCCAGGGCGACTTCGAAGCCGCCGCCGATCGCGTGGCCCTGGACCGCTGCGATCACCGGTTTGTGGCCTGCCATGAGCGAGAGGTTGCGCTGCTGGGCACGGCGCACGTGTGCGAAATTGCTTTCACCGCCGCGACGATGTCCCAATTCGCGCGTATCGCGTCCTGCACTGAACGCGCGGCCCGCTGCTCGTATCAGGATTGCACGTACGGCGTCGTCGCGTAACGCGTCAGCAATCGCCGCATCGAGTTCATCGGTCATCGCGTCGTTGAAGGCGTTCAACTTCTCCGGCCGGTTGAGCGTGACGATGCCCACGTGCTCTCGCGTCTCGCTCAGTACGAATCCTGTCATGCGCAACCTTCCACCTTGCACCCTCGCGTCATATCGCCAGGGCTGCGACAAAGTCGGCGCGCGCGGCCTGGGCGCCAGCCGCCGGCCAAAGCTCATCGGCCAGCGCAAGGGCCGCACCCTGCGCACCGCCCAATTCACCTTGTAGCGCACGTAACCGGTGCGTCCACAGATGCAGGCTGTGCTCGTTTGTCACTCCCATACCGCCATTGAACTGGTGCAGATCAAAGCAGAGCTTTCCCGCGTGCCTCTGTGCGGTATTGGCCGCGATGTTCGCCGCCATATCGCTGCCCTTCCAGGCCGCATACAGCGCCGTGTAGCGCATGCCTCGCGTGAGCTGGTGGCACTGCGCGAGACGATGTTGCACAGCCTGGAATGAACCGATCGGCTGGCCGAAGGCGTGACGCTGCTTGACGTAGTCGACGGTAAAAGCGACGGCGCGCTCTGCGGCTCCGGCAAATTCCAGCGCCAGCGCGATGCGCGCCCAGCGCCGCGCCAGCGCAAGCGCAGCCCGTCCCAGTGAACGTCCGCGCCGTACCACGTCTTTGGCGACAAATCGGCCGTAAGGATAGGCCAGGATCGTCTCCACTTCCTGCACGTCACCTGCCGAGACGTCCGCGAGAACCAGATCCTCGCCCGTATCGATCAGAGCGTGGTGGGCCACGTGCAAGAACCGCGCAGCCTTGTTCAGATCACCCGATACGTAAGCCACAGGCCCGGTCGGCGTGCCGTCCAAAACCGCCGGCCAGACCAGCGCCGATGTTGCCACCTCTGCGGCACACGGACTGTTGGCCGCCGTCACCGCGACGAGCCCGGCTTCCAGCGTCCCCAGGCCGTGGGATGCCACATCGAAGAAGCCGGCGTCACGCAGAGCGCGTTGCAGTGCCGGGCGGTAGCAACAGAACGACTTGCGTTCGGCCGCTGTCAGGTCCTCATAGGGCCGCATCACAGCCTGCAGGCCAGACACAAGCGCCTGCTGGTCTGCCGATAGGTCGAAATCCATCTCAGGCAGCCCGGCGTAAGCCGAGACCCTGCTGGGCGATGAGGTTGAGCTGAAGCTCGTAGGTGCCGGCGGCAATCGTGGCCGATATGTTGCCGCGGTAGAACGCGTTGAGCACATGATCGCCGCCGGTGAGGCAATCCGGCGTATAGGTCAGCAGAAAGTCGCTGAGCTCGGTGCAGGCCTCCGCGGCCGCGATGCGGGCGACGTTGCCATCGGTCGTGGGCGGCATATCCTTCGCGCGCTGGTCAACGACGAGGTAAGTCAGCAGGCGGGCGGTCTCGAACCCCGCGACGATGCCGGCTGCGCGCGCACGCGCAATGTCGTCGAACCTGCCCTCGCGCCGCAACTGCCCGACCGCCCATTCGAGCACCTCCCGGCCGATATGGTAGCGCGGGATGCCAACCCGCTCGAAGCTCAACGCATAGAGCACGATCTCCCAGGCCCGGCTCTCTTCGCCCAGCATCGCGGTCGCCGGCACCTCGACGTCGGTGAAGAACACCTCGTTCAAATGGCCATCTTCCACCAGGCCCGGGAACGGCCGCACCTCGATGCCCGGTGTAGACATCGGCAGCAGCAGGATGGAGACGTCCTTGCGGCCCGAACCGGTGCGCACCAGCAGAAAGCACCAGTCCGCGCAGGCCGCGTAGCTCGTCCAGATCTTCTGGCCATTGACGATGTAGGCGTCGCCGCGTCGCTCGGCCTTTGTCGTCAAGGCTGCCAGATCGGTCCCCGCGCCAGGCTCCGAATAGCACTGGCACCAGACCACGCTGCCCGCGGCGATGCGCGCCAGGTGCTCTTCCTGCTGCTGCGGCGAGCCGTAGCGCATCAGCGTGGGCCCGATCCAATTGACGTTCATGTATTGTGGCCCGCGCGGCTCGCCCACGCTTTTCATCTCTTCCGCGAGGATGAACTGCTCCCACGGGCTCGCATCGCGTCCGCCACGTGCAGCCGGCCAATGCGGAACGAGCAGACCACGGTCCGCCAGGGCGCGGGCAAACACCCGCGAATAGTCGATCTGGCGTGCCGATCCCATGCCGTCCTGCGAGATCTCGGCCCAGTCAACCGGCAGCAACTCGTCAAGCGCAAGCCGCACCTGCTGGCGATAGGCGTCCTGCGCAGGCGTCCAGGCAAACTCCACAGCAGCTCCTCGCCTTGGTTGACCCCAGGCTATGACGCCTCAGACAGGCAGGCAACCCAGTTGTTTAACCTAGAGCAATATGTCACCTTTTTGCGGCCGTGCGGCTGAAGCGGGGTTTATCGGGTGTTGTCGTTGCACGGGAAAACGGTTGTGGTGACGGGAGGTGGTCGCGGCATCGGTCGCGGGATCAGCCTCGCCATGGCTGCAGCCGGAGCGAACGTCGTGTTGTCCGGCCGCACCGCGGACCCGCTTGAGGCGACCGCGGCGGCGGCGCGGGCGGAAGGTGCTGCTGCCGTGGCCGTTTGCAGCGACATAACCGGCCGAGACGGCATAGACGCGGTCGTGACCGCGGCGCAGGACCGTTTCGGCTATATCGACGCCTGGGTGAACAATGCCGGCAGCGCCAGCGACGCCGATGTCGGGCCGCTGCTCGGGCTGGACGAAGGCCAGTGGGACCGGGTCGTCGACCTGAACCTGAAATGGACGTTCTTCGCCTGTCAGGCCGCGGCGCGTGCGATGACCAGAGGCGGCTCGATCATCAACATCTCGTCGCGCAGCGGGTCCCAGCCCTGTCCGATGACCGGTCAGTATGGCGCCGCCAAGGCCGGCGTCGAAAGCCTCACTGCGACCATGGCCGTCGAGTGGGGGCACTTGCAGATACGTGTCAACGCCATCGCACCCGGCCTCATCATCACCGAACGCGACACTGCCATGATGAAGGACAGCACGCGGCGGCGCCAGATCGAGACCGTGCCGCTGCGCCGGCTCGGCTGCGTGGAGGATGTGGCACCGCTGGCGGTCTATTTCGCCGCAGACGAATCTGCGTTCGTCTCCGGCACCGTCGTGCAGGTCACCGGCGGCAGCAGGATTCCCGTCGGCACGCTCAGCTACCTGCATCACGTCAACAGACGCATGGAGGCGCAGGAAGCAGCTTTGCGGCCTTTGCATGAAGGAGATGTCGTTTGAACGATTCCACGTCACCGCTGGTGCTGCGCCACGATGCGGACGCCGTCTGCACGCTGACGCTGAACCGGCCGGATAAGCGCAATGCCATCAACCAGGCCTTGTTCCGCGAATTCCGCCGCCACGTTCGTGCGCTGGAGGAAGACGGCTCGGTCGGTTGCGTTGTGCTACGCGGCGCGGGCAGCGCTTTCTGCGCGGGTCACGACCTCAGCGGGCCGCCGCACCCCGACGCCTTGGGCTGGCTGCGCCAGGAGATGCTGACGCTCGAGAAGCTGACGAAATTACGCCAGCCGGTAATCGCCGCCGTGCATGGCGGCTGCTTCACCGGCGGCCTGGAGCTGGCACTGAGCGCGGACTTCATAATCGCCTCAGAGTCCGCGCAATTCGCCGACACGCACGGAAAGTGGGGCCTGGTACCGGGCTGGGGCCTGAGCCAGCGGCTGCCGCGGCGGGTTGGCCAGGCGAAAGCACTGGAGATGATGCTCACCTGCCGGACCTATGGAGGAAGGCAGGCAGAGGCAATGGGCCTGGCCAATGTCTGTGTTGCCGACGAGCATCTGGACGCCGAGGTAGCAACCCTATGCGCCACCATCCTGGCCAACTCATGGCACAGCAACGGCGCGAACAAGCGGCTGATCTACGATACCGATGCCATGCCGATGGGTTACGGCCTGGCGCACGAGCTGGTGCGCAACGAAGGATTTGCGAAGGATATGAAAGACCGCGCCGGAAAATTCGCCAAGGCGTAAGGCGGCGCGGAAAGCAAGGCCGTCTTTTTCGAGAACAACAAGCAGAAAGCTTCTGCGAGCGCTGTCGCAGACATTTCAGAAGAGTCGTCGACAGAAAGCAAAAGTTTTTTGGGTTTTTTCCAAAGAACTGGTTGCCTTTAACGGGTGCGGTCCAGGAACGCCAGCAACGGCGCGTTGAAGGCGTCGTTCGCGTCGCCTGCCACCATGTGATCAGCTTCATCGATGTTGATGAATTCGCATTGCGGGATGAGCAACTGCAATGCGCGCACCCCATCCAGGCTGACGACTCTGCTACGGCCGCCGCGAATGAGCAGCGTTGCCACAGCGACGTTGCGGGCAGCCTCCTCCAGTACCGCGCGGCGTTCCAGCGCGTCGATGGTTTGCGCGCCTCGCATCAGTGCCGGATCCCAATGCCAGTGGTAGCGGCCGTCCTGGCGCAAACGCAGGTTCTTCATCAGCCCTCCGCCATCCCTAGGCCGCGGCCGATGCGGCAGGTAGGCGGCCACCGCTTCCGCGGCCTGATCCGGGCTGGCGAACCCCTGCGGATTGGCAGTCATGAAGGCGCGTATCTCCATAGCACCTTCCATCTCGATCTGCGGCACCACATCGACCAGAACAAGGGCGCGTGCGACCGGCACACGAGCCGTGCCGACAGTCAACAGCGCGGTGAGACCGCCGAGCGACGCGCCGACCAGCGCAGGTTGCCCCTCGATTTGCGCCATCACGTCCACCAGGTCGTCGCGCAGTTGCTCCAGCCCGTAAGCGCCGTCGGGGGACCAATCGCTGTCGCCATGACCGCGCAAATCCAGCGTGACCGCGCGGAAGCCGCGGCTGGCGAGAGCCGAGACGGCCGTGCCCCAGCTATGCCGCGTCTGCCCGCCGCCATGCAGGAGCAGCACGGGTGCGCCCCGTGGATCCCCCAGATCGTCGGCGGCGAGCGACATGCCCGAACGGTTGCGGAACACCGTCACCACAGGAAAGCCGGAGGGGGGAACGTTACTGATAAGTCGGCTCCTGCCACCAGGGATAGAAATCCGGCATGCCATCGGAGACCTTGTCAGGGAACACGGGAGGCCGTTTTCCCAGAAAGCTCTGCACGCCCTCGGCGACATCTGCCGTGCTGCCGCGAGCGTAGATCGCGCGGCTGTCGATCCGGTGCGCCTCCATAGGATGCGTCATCTCCAGCCCGCGCCACATCATCTGCCGTGTGAGCGCCACCGATACTGGGGCCGTGTTTGCGGCGATGTCGCCCGCAATCCTGCGAGCCTCATCCAGCAACTCCTCCGGCGCATGCACGGAACGGATCAGATTGCCCGCGAGCGCTTCATCGGCATCGAAGATGCGTCCGCTCATCGTCCATTCCAGCGCCTTGGAGATGCCGACGATGCGCGGCAGGAACCAGGCCGCCGCACCTTCCGGCACCAGCCCCCGGCGAGGGAACACGAAGCCGAAGCGCGCGCCCTTCGCGGCCAGCCGCATGTCCATGGCCAGTTGCATCGTCAAGCCAACACCGACCGACGGCCCGTTCACGGCAGCAATCACCGGCTTGACGCAGCGGAAGATGCGCAACGTGAGCAGGCCGGCAGAATCGCGCACCGCCTCATGCGCGTAGTCGGTGGTTCCATCGTCGCGCACAGGTGACTCGCGGCCGTTCCTGGCGTAGTCGAACGTCGCCGTTCCCTCAGAGAGATCGGCGCCTGCGCAGAACGCCCGGCCTGCGCCAGTCACGATGACGGCGCGTACGCCGTCATCGGCGTCGGCGGCATCGAAGGCCGCGACCAGGTCATGACGCATCTGCGGCGTGAACGCATTCAGTTTGTCCGGCCGGTTCAGCGTTATGGTGGCGATCCGGTCGGCCACGTCATACAGGATGGTGTCGTACACTGGGCTTTCTCCGTCCGCCGCCAAGCTGCCAAGTATCTCGCGCGGGTCTCCCCCTCTATTGGGGTCGCGCCGCTTCACGAATGCAACGGCACCGGCCGTCGTCACCCGGTCTAGTCGAAAACGTCCACCACCATAGGCTGCTGGCCCGGCGGCACCCAGGCCGCATTGGCGTTGGACAGATGCAGCCGCCAATGCGCTTCGGCGCCATCAGCGTCCCCGTTCTCCACAAGCTTGATAAGTTTACGGAACGAGTTGATGCCTACGCGTGATGTCTGCCGCAGCACGTCGTTAGGTATGTTGGCGTGCTCCAGATATTGGACCTGATAACGGGCAACAACGTCCTGCAGCAGTCGCGTAAGGAACAATAACGTTCGCATGCCGCTGACTTCCACAAGCAGCCGGTGAAAATCCACGACTTCGATCATGAACTCCCGGTGCCGGTGCTCCTCGACCATGACATGGAGCCGGTCGACCTCCGCGCGCAACTGCTCGACGGCACCGGCCGGTCTCGTCTTCGCGAGACGGTGCGCGACAAAAGGCTCGATCGCCAACCGGGCCTCGTAGATGTCCGCAATGGTTGTACTTTGTGCCTGCAACACGAAGCCGGCGTAGCGCGAAGCCGTTTCGACCTGCGGACGGTGCACGCGCGCGCCGCTTCGCGAACCGCGCATGACGCTGATCAGGTTTTCCGCTTCCAGAATACGAAACGCCTCCCGCAGCGTCGGCCGGGATATTCCCAGCGAGATCATGACCTGGCCTTCAAGGGGGAGGAAGTCGCCCTCGCGAAGCTCGCCGCGAATGATGCGTTTGCGGATCTGATCGGCGACCACCTCCGCGGTCTTGGGAACGCGGATGCGCGCGTGGTCTGGCCGCCGGCGTGTCTCCGGCGTATCGCTCGGCTCCTCTTGTGGGTAGTCTGCCAGGCTCAGATCCTCCGCTGCGGCGACGGCTAGCCGAGAAGTCCCGTTTTCGCAAGAATTCTTCAGCCGGGCCGCGCATCATGCGGCCAAGTCGATGCCCGGCCCGGCGTGTCGATCCCTTTCCTCGTCGAGCCGTTGATCTTCAATTCCTGTCAGACGCGTTCGATGATGATGGCAGGCGCCATGCCGCCTGCTGCGCACATGGTGACCAGGCCCCGCATGAGGTCTCGGCGCTCCAGCTCGTCGAGCAGAGTGCCGATCAGGACCGCGCCTGTGGCACCTATGGGATGGCCCAGCGCGATGGAACCGCCATTCACGTTGACCTTGTCGCGGTCGAGCTTGAGGTCGCGGATGAATTTTTCGGCGACGACAGCAAATGCCTCGTTGATCTCCCACAGATCGATGTCGTCGACGGTCAGGCCTGCCTTTTCCAGCACCTTGCGCGCAGCCGGCACAGGAGCGTTCAGCATCAGGGTGGGGGAGTCTCCCACGTTGGCATACGCGACGATCCTCGCGCGCGCCTTCAGGCCATGCTTCTCGGCATAGGCCGGCGATGCAAGCAACACGGCGGCGGCACCGTCCACGACACCGGAGGAGTTCCCGGCATGATGGATCGCCTGGAATTCGAGCCCGGGATGGCGTTCGAGGATGAGCTTGCGATACGTCGTACCCTGTTCATCTAGCGGGTAATCGGCCACTGCCGCAAAAGCCGGCTTCAACCCGGCCAACCCCTCCGCCGTGGTCTGCGGGCGGACGAACTCTTCGTGATCCAGGGCCAGGCTGCCATCTTCGCGATAGACGGGGATGATGCTCTTCTCGAAATGGCCGTTTTCGATCGCCACTTTCGCCCTCTGCTGGCTGGCCAGCCCCAGGGCGTCCACGTCTGCACGGGTGATGCCTTCCAGCGCAGCTATGGCGTCCGCGCAAACGCCCTGGTTGGATTGCGGATGACTGGCGCGCAACCGCGTGTTGCCCATGTCCATGAAAGCCGGGCCGTTCGCCGGCAGCGAGTTGGTGAACGACATCATCTCAGTGCCGCCCGCAACGACGAGGTCCTCCATACCAGACATGATGGAGGCCGCCGCGAGGTTGACCGCCGTGATGCCGCCGCCACAGAACCGGTCGAGAGTGACGCCGCTCGACCGTACGTCGTAACCGGCATCCAGCGCAGACATGCGCCCGATGTCAGCGCCCTGCTTGCCGACCTGCGTGCTCGTGCTCCAGATCACATCGTCGACGTCGGCCGTGTCGATACGATTGCGCTCGGCGATCGCCTTGAGAACGATGGCGCCAAGATGCTGCGGATGCATGTCAGACAATGCACCCTTGCCGATCTTGCCGATCCCACGTGGCGTGCGGCAGGCATCAATGATCAGGGCCTCTGGCACGAAACTCTCCTTGAAACGAGCAACCGGGTTCCGCCAGGGCCGGGATCGCCGACGGCCGATACGGGACTTGTCTCACTCAGTACACCCGGCTTTTGCCAACGTCAAACCTAAGGCGGCGCGCTCGATCTTGTCGGGCGACGCGTCGGCAGTCGACCGAACCACGGCACGCCCGACCGCAGTGGAAGATGTGTCAAGGAACCGCTCGCCGACATTTAGAAACGGACATCGGCGGCTGAAGTCAACAGCCCAGCCGGCGCAACTTGCAGCCGCCTTGATGCAGCCGGCTGTGCGCAGCATCCGCAACGTTTCAGGATTGGCGCGACTTCCGCCGCCAATCGACTTGGTTCAGTCACCGGCTACCGCCGATCTGAGGCGAACCGGCAACGGCAGCGCGAACCCCTCCTTGGGCGGCCAGCACACCCGCGGGACCGGTATGCCGTTCGCACTCGTGCCTGACGGCGTATTGCTCAGCCGAGAACGCCGGCGGTGCGGAGTGCGTCGATGCGATCCGGCGCGTAGCCCAGGCCGGCCAGCACCTCGACTGCATCCGCGCTGGCGGCACCGGCGCCACGCGGCGGCGCGGCGTTTGTTCTGGAAAAGCGCGGCGCCGGCGCCGGCTGCACGGCGCCGTTCACCGTCACGAAGGTGCCCCGGGCCACATTGTGCGGGTGGTGCGGAGCCTCGGCCAAGGACAGCACAGGCGCGAAACAAGCGTCGCATCCCTCCAGCACAGCGCACCATTCATCCCGGCTGCGGGTCGCGAACAGCGCCGCCAGGCGCTGCTTCAGTTTTGGCCATGCCGCGGCATCAAGCTGGTCGTCGAACTCGGCGTCGTCGCCCAGACCAAGCCGGCTGCGCAGCAATGCGTAGAACGGCGCCTCGATCGCGCCGACGGAAATGTAGCGCCCGTCCGAACAGACATACGTGTCATAGAAATGCGCTCCACCATCGAGCGTGTTGACTCCGGCGCGGTCCTGCCACCTGCCCGCGGCAAACTCCGCCCATATCATCCCCGCGATCAATGCCGAACCGTCCGTCATGGCCGCGTCGATCACCTGGCCTGCGCCGCCCATGCGCACGGACAGCAACGCACTGACCATGCCGAACGCGAGCATCATGCCGCCGCCGCCGAAATCGCCGACGTAATTCACCGGTGGTGCCGGTTTGCCCCCGGCCGCGCCCACGGTATGCAGCACGCCCGAGATCGAGATGTAGTTGATGTCGTGCCCGGCATGCGGCGCCAGCGGCCCGGTCTGCCCCCATCCCGTCATGCGGCCATAGACGAGCTTCGGATTGTCTTCCAGCAGCACATCCGGTCCGAGCCCCAGCCGCTCCATCACGCCCGGGCGATAGCCTTCGATCAGGCCGTCCGCCTTGCGGCACAGTGCGCGGGCCACCTCCAGCCCCGCCGCCTGCTTCATGTCCAGGACGACGGACCGGCGCGAGCGCGATAGCGCGTCTCCCGCCGAAAGCCTGGCTCCCGGACGATCGATGCGTATTACCTCGGCGCCGTGATCTGCCAGCATCATGCCGCAGAACGGGCCCGGCCCGATCCCCGCGAACTCGATGATGCGTATGCCGTCGAGCGTTCCCGCCATCAGCCTTGCCCCGTCATGCCGGTAACAGCCGCCGGCTTTCGAACGCCTCGCGCAAATGCGCCTCCATCGCAGCGGGCCGTCGATCTTCCGTGCAGACAAGCGCGGCCCGGCAGAGCGCGCAGGCCCTGCTGCCCTGCACCGCGAGTGCGGCGACCGTCCAGCTCGACCTGCCGATCTCGGACACGCCGATGTTCATCCTGATCGGCGCAGGGTGAAACGCCTCCGCCAGGTAGTCGATCTGCACCGAAGCCACCATCGGGCGCTGCCCGCCCGGCGGCCAGTGCAAGCCGAGCGCAGAGAAGAACCATGCCCGCGCCTCCTGGAAGATCGCCGCCATGGCGACGTTGTTCACATGCCCGTTGAGGTCGAGGTCGCCATAGCGGGTGGCAATGTCGGTCGCCATCGGGTAGCGCCCGGACAGAAGGAGGTCAGGCGGCGGGCGTTGCAGGCCACCCACTATGCCGCCTGCAATGCGCTTGGCGCGGTCAGCCGTCCCAGGCGCCGGTCGATGATCTGCTCGGCTTCGGTCACGATACGCGTGATGAGCTGGCGGCAGGTCGGCACGTCGTGAATGAGGCCCTGCACCTGCCCGGCCCAGATCAGGCCTTCATCGACGTCTCCGGTCTCGAGTGCTGACCGGCCGCGGGCGCCGGAGACCAACTTCTGTACGTCGTTGAACACCGCGTCCGCGCGTGCGGAGATCTCCATGACCTGGTCGGACACCGAGGTCCTGGCGACGCGTCCGGTGTTGTGGAATTTCCGGAAGATCAGTTGGGTCGCCCGCTCGTCGTTGGCGACGAGGAGCTGCTTGATGTTGTCGTGTATCGGCGCCTCGACCGTCGCGCAGAAGCGGGTACCCATGTTGATGCCTTCGGCGCCGAGCGCCAGTGCGGCCACCAGACCACGCCCGTCGCCGAAGCCGCCGCTGGCAAGCATCGGTATGCGCACCCGGTCGGCTGCGGCCGGGATCAGGATCAGGCCCGGGATGTCGTCCTCGCCGGGATGGCCCGCGCATTCGAAGCCGTCGATCGAAATGGCATCGACACCCATACGCTCGGCAGACAAGGCATGGCGCACGGCGGTGCATTTGTGGATGACGCGGACGCCGTGTGCCTTGAAGTGATCGACATGTTCCTTGGGCTTGAACCCCGCGGTCTCGACGATCTTGATTCCGGACTCGATGATTGCCTGGCGATACTCGGCGTAAGGCGGCGGGTTGATCGAGGGCAGTATCGTCAGGTTCACGCCGAACGGCTTGTTCGTCATGGCCCGGCAGCGCGCGATCTCGTCGCGCAACGCTTCCGGAGTCGGCTGTGTGAGCGCGGTAAGCAGCCCCAGGCCGCCCGCCTCGGAGACTGCCGCAGCCAGCTCCGCCCGCCCCACCCACATCATGCCGCCCTGCACGATTGGATGCTCGATGTCGAACATATCGGTAAACCGCGTTCTGATCACGTTTGGCTCCCTTGCCGCTTGTCTAGAAGTTCGGCTGCGCGTGGTGGCCGAGCAGCATGGTGCGCGGATTGCCGCCGGCGCGAAACGACGCCACGATCAGATAGGCGAGCGTGAACAGCCCTCCGAAGCTGACGGCGCAGAACGCGCAGAGCAGGCCGGTGACCCAGCTTCTCGCGCGATAGACCATCCATGCGGCCACCAACAGCAGGTGGATGGCAAAATCGGTGTTGAACTGGGCCCGCCAGGGATGCGCGAAGTCGGCGAAGAACACCTCGCCTGCAGTGCCGGCGCCCATCTGCCGGACCGCACGCACCGAAACCAGCAACAGGCCCAGCCAGGCCATCGCCAGGGCTCCGCGCAAGAAGACCATCTGACCCGGCGCAGCCCGACTCATCCAAGCTGGCCCAGGCGCCGCCGCGCGGCACGCCACTGGTCCAAACGCCAGACATCCTGATCCTCGCCGTAAGCCGTCTTGCCGTTTACCGTCCAGCGTATGGAACTGTTGATGCAGATGCCGCGCGGGTTCAGCAGGAAGAACCGGCTTTCCACTTCGCCGGTCGCGGTCAGCTTGCGTCCTTCCACGTCGGTCGCTTCGATCGCCATGCTCACCGGCCAGTTCTGGACGCGATCGCGTTGCACGTGGCGGATCCCGCCTGCGGCAAGCTGCAGCTTCTGGCCGTCCTGCCAGAGGAAGCCGTGGTTGATCCGCTCGTTGCGATCGTCGAAATCCTTGTTCGGCACGGCGAACAGGCAAAAGGCGATGTCCTTCGCGCAGCCGAACGGGTAGCCGATACGATTGCCGCGATGATCCATGCGCGTGCCCCAGCTGCGGTCGCGTATCGCGTAGCAGTCTATGGGGATCGTCTCGCCGTTCAGGATCATCTCGCCGACGACATGGCCCATCTGGTCCAGATGCGGGCTGGCGACGAAAGGCGGCTCGCCATGGGTAAAGCCGTGCGGCGGAAAGAGTGCGTTGAACTCGGCGTCGATGGAGACTAAGTCGCGGTCCCGGTAGCGGAGGCGATAGCGCTTCAACGGCTCGATCACCTTGACCGCGTAACCCTCCGGGAAGCTGAAATCCCGCAGGTCATGCTGTGCCGGCAGGGGCTGCGAATACTGGTATTTGTAGTAAGGCAGGTCCCAGGGCGTGGTCGCCGAGGGATCCCACACGAAAACACCGCCGCCAGTGGTGTTCATGTTCTTCCTTGCCCAGCCGTAAAGCCAGCAGCCCATCTTGCGTTCCGGCACGTTGAACGAGAACCAGCTCGTCTCCGTGAACCATGCGTCTCCTGGCGTGGCCGCGTGGAAGTCGTCGTCGATCGGCTGGAAGATCTGTTCGGTCATGTGCGCTCCCCGAAATGGCCGGCGTGCATCGTTCAGTCCAGTTCCGGAAAATAGGTGTCGCGGAAAGACCCCATCCCGTCTCCCATGAGCGCCGTCTCGCGCACCGTCCGCGCGTGACACAGCGTAAGTGCAGCGGCGCGGCCGATCCGGCCTTCCGCAACAGCACCAGCCAAGGCCAGGCGCGCGCGCGCAACGCTGGGCTCGGCCGCCTGCCCGAGTGCGGCCGCGATCTCTGCAATCTCGGCCGCGTCGAAGGCCGCGCCATAACGGTCGCGCGCACGCCAGAACTTCACCAGGCGCGCCAGCGATTTTGCCTTGACCGCGGCTTGCTGGTCGCTCGCGCGGGGCGCCACCACGTCGCGTATGTCGTCGATCGCGATGGCGAACGTGCGGTCCCGCCAGCTTGCCTCGCTATCTGGCAAGTGGACGTCCGGCAAAGTCTGGCTGCACAGTTCCGCCAGCGACCGCACGATCACCCGCATATGCGCGGCATAGAACAACATCGATACGCCTATGGAAGCAGGGCGCATGCCCGGCGCGCCGTGTAGCGCAGCATGTGCCGACACCATGAAGCCGGCCTGGAAATACAGGCGGTGATATCGCACGCGGTCCACATCGACGCTGATGCCGCCTGCCTCCTCATAGGCCGTGAACACGGCGCGCGGCGGCAGGAACGGCTGGAACAGGCTGCGCACCCAGATCTGCGCCAAATCCTCCATCGGGTCGCCGAAATGGCACAGTTCCCAGTCCAGCAGCGCCGTCACCTGCCCGTCATGCTGGAGGAAATTACCCGGTCCTGCATCGCCATGCACGATCACGGCCGGTCCGCGGTCCGGCGGAACGTTGGCCTCCAGCCAATCGAGCGCTAGGAGCAGGATGGCATCCGGCGCAGAAGCCAGATTGTCGCGCCGCGCTTCGGCAATGCCCTGCCGTATGCGTGCTGAGACCGCTATTGCGGGATCGCCGAAACCGTCCAGCACCAGGCGATTGGGGTCCACCCGGTGCAAGGCGGCAAGTTGTGACACGAAATCCCGGCCGACAGCATCGTCCGCGCTGGCTTCATGATACTTGTCGGTGCCCGCAGTCAGCGTCGTCAGCAATGCCATGTGGGTCCGGTCCGCCGCCAGGAAGCGCGGCGCTCTCACCCCCATCCCGGCCAGCGGGCCGGACAACGCCTTGAGTATCGCGACCTCGCGCTGGAAGCAGGGCGAACGCTTGGGGTCGGCCAGCCGCGTATCGAAGCTGAGATAGCCAACCTCGATGCGCCCGTCGCCGTGCCGGAGGGTAAGCTCGGCGCCGTGACGTGACGCGCCACCGCCGGCGCGCGGGACGATACGCGTGACACTGGTTCCGGTCTCCGCCTCGATGATGGTGATAAGGTCGGACGGAACAATTTTCGGGCCGGTTCCATCCTCCATCGCTGCATAGTCTCCCTGGCACTAGGTGACACAACAAATATTACTTGGTCAAATAGCTCAGCGCCTGTAGGAGCCGGGTGCCCGGAATGCCGGGTCGTAGATGCAAGAACAGGTAGGAGATCGGGATGGATTTGTCGGGTTTGGCCGCAGTCGTGACCGGCGGCGCCTCCGGGCTCGGAGAGGCTACAGCGCGCGCCTTGACGGCGCAGGGCGTCAAGGTGGCGATCTTCGACATGAACGTCGAACGCGGCGAGGCGGTCGCAGGCGAGTTGGCTGGCGTGTTCTGCAAGGTCGACGTGCGTTCCGATGCGGAAGTCGACGCGGGCTTTACCAAGGCACGCGCGGCGCACGGCCAGGAGCGCATACTGATCAACTGCGCCGGAACCGGCAACGCCATCAAGACAGCCAGCCGTCACAAGCAGACGGGAGAGATCTCGCATTTCCCGCTCGATGCGTTCGACCTGATCATCCAGATCAACCTCATCGGCAGCTTCCG
Source organism: Rhodospirillales bacterium (assembly GCA_903643085.1). GTDB lineage: Bacteria > Pseudomonadota > Alphaproteobacteria > Acetobacterales > Acetobacteraceae > BOG-908. The sequence continues at coordinate 21,606 of CAHJWU010000001.1, read as the reverse complement.
GTGCATAGCAAAGGCGGCAGCCGGAATGATGACTGTCGACAAGCTGGCCTCCGGTGAGCGCGGGGCGATCGTGAACACCGCCTCGGTCGCGGCCGAAGACGGGCAGATCGGCCAGGCGGCGTATTCGGCGTCAAAGGGCGGCCTTGTCGGCATGACGCTGCCGATCGCCCGCGATCTTGCCGGCGAAGGCATTCGCATCAACACCATATTGCCCGGTATCTTCAACACGCCGCTGATGAACGCGGCGCCGCAGCCGGTGAAGGATGGGCTGGCCGCGTCTGTGCCGTTTCCAAAACGGCTGGGCGAACCTGAGGAATATGCGAGCCTCGCTCTGGAGATGTGCCGCAACGCCTACTTCAATGGCGAGGACGTTCGCCTGGACGGGGCGATCCGGATGGGATTCCGGTAGCGGAGCAGGCAAGTCGGGGGCTCTGCCTCCGACGCCGCCACGCGCCGGCCGGCTCTCTGCATCCTCAATGCCTGGCCTTGCTCCGGGCGAAAAGCTGCGGGTTGCGGCCGGCGGAGAAGTATCGCTGATGCGAGTTTGGGTAGATCGCCGGCCCCTGGCTGACTTCGTCGAGCACCGCCATCTGGTCGGCACGCAGCGACCAGCTGGCAGCAGCAAGGTTGTCCAGCAGCTGCTCTTCGGTGCGCGCACCAAGGATCACGCTCGTCACACCGGGTCTCGCGAGCAACCAGTTCAGCGCCACTTGCGAGGGGGAGGCACCCGGTTGCGCCGCTGCAATGTCGCAGAGCGCGTCCAGCACCCTGCGGCCGCGCTCGCTGTCCCAGGCCTTGAGACCACCTGTCGTGCCGAGCCGTGTCGCCGGCGCATCCTGCGCGCGCGCACGGAATTTGCCTGACAGGTAGCCCTGTGCGAGCGGGCTCCACACCAGCGCGCCCACTCCCTGGTCCACGCCCGCCGGCAACAATTCCTGCTCGGCGTCGCGCACCAGCAGGGAGTATTGAATCTGCTGCCCTATATAGGCGCTCAGATTGCGCCGCTCCGATATGCCGAGCGCCTTCATCAAGTGCCAGGCGGCATGGTTGGAACAACCGACGTAGCGTATCTTGCCCGCACGTACGAGGTCGTCCAGCGCGCGCAGCGTCTCGTCGACAGGCACCAGCGAGTCGAAATTATGTACCTGGTAGAGGTCGATCCACGCCGTGCCGAGCCGGCGCAGGCTCGCCTCGCAGGCGTTGATGAGGTGCTGCCTGCTCAGCCCCTGGTCGTGTGCGCCGCGGCCCATCTGGCCGAAAGCTTTCGTGGCGACCAGGACCCGCTTGCGCCGATCCGCCAGCGCCTCGCCGAGTATCTCCTCTGAACGGCCGTTGGAATACACGTCGGCCGTGTCGAACAGGTTGACGCCCGCGTCGATGCAGATGTCGACCTGCCGCCGCGCAGCCGCGCCCCGCGTGTCGCCGACGGCGCCGAACACGCCGGTCCCCTCCCCGAACGTCATCGCGCCGAAGCTGAATACCGAAAGCTGCAGGCCGCTTCTGCCGAGAAAGCGCATTTCCATGCCGGAGAGCCCCGATCGTCAGCTGTTGTGACAGGAGGCGTTCACCGCGTGGCGTAGGCCTTGGCCTTGCCCATGATCGCCCACCGGTCCACCTGCGCCGTTCCGACCGGGTTGCCGAGCTGGCAATATTTTAGGCCCGTCTGCAACGCGGCGCTTCTCGGCAGGTCGAGCGATTCCCAGATCGCCCGAACCGTCCCCTGCGTCGCGGCGGGCGGCTTGGCGGCGATGATCGCCGCGAGCGCCTGCGCGCGGTCCCACAAGGCGTCGTTCGCCGTCACCTCGGTCACCAGCCCGATCCGCAGCGCGGTGGCAGCACAGATACGCTCGTCGTTCCCCAGCAAGGCCATGCGCATCACGTCGCCCACCGGCATGCGGTAGGTGGCACCGATCGGTTCCAGTGCCGCAACCATGCCGTAGGTGACATGCGGGTCGAAGAACGTTGCGTCCTCGGAGCAGATGATGATGTCGGACTCGTTTATCCAGTAGAACCCGCCGCCGGCGCACATGCCGTGCACCGCGGCGATGACCGGCTTCCAGCACCTGTTCGATTTCGGGCCGAGCTTCTCGCCGGGGTCGGCGGCCGTCCAGATGTTGTCGTGCATGATTGCGCCGCCCGGTTCCTGCGCCGCCTTAACATCCACGCCGGTGGAAAACGCGCGGCCGGGTGCAGCTCTCAGCACCACCGCATGCACGTCGTCGTCTTCGGCCACGGCGCGCCAGAAATGCGCGAACTCGGCGAGCATCGTCTTGGTGAACGAGTTCATTGCCTGTGGCCGGTTGATCGTGACCGTGGCCACATGGTCCTGCGTTCCGGCAATGATGGTCTCGTATTCCACCGCGGTCTTCCCTTAGTTCTCATGCTTAGTTATACAGGTTAGGCTTGCCGTGCAATTGCAGCGCCGCGGCCACCTCGCCGCCGATTCAAGGGAGACAGGATGGCCGACGCAGACGACATCCGGACAGACGGGCCCGAGATTCTGCTCGATCGCGCCGACGGGGTAGCTGTCGTTACGCTGAACCGTCCGGACCGGCTCAACGCCCTGGTGTCGTCCCTGATGGCGGACCTGGTCGACGCGGTCGCCGATGTGGCGCGCGATCCCGCCATCGGCTGTGTCGTACTGACCGGGGCGGGGCGCGGTTTCTGTGCCGGCGGCGACCTCAAAGACGGGCGCGATCCGGTCGAGGTCGATCCGCAGCGCGGTGGGCGGGTGGAGCAGGGCTTCACCAGGCTGCGCGGCTTCATGCAAAGCGCGCAGCTTCTGCACGAGATGGCCAAGCCCACCATCGCCATGGTCAACGGGCCGGTGGCAGGCGCGGGTATCGGGCTTGCCGGTGCCTGCGACCTTCGGTTCGCCGCCGCCTCGGCCACGTTCCTGTCGGCCTTCGACCGTATCGGAGCGTCAGGTGATTTCGGCTCGACCTGGTTCTGGACCAAGATCCTCGGCACCGGTGCCGCCCGGGAGTTGTTCATGCTCGGCGAAAAGCTGACAGCGGCCGAGGCCCAGGCGAGAGGCATCTACACGAGGGTGTACCCGGACGAGACCTTGCGCGAGGCGACCATGGTGCAGGCCAGGCGGCTCGCAGACGGTCCCCGCATGGGCTGGCGCTACATGAAGGCCAACCTGAACCTCGCCGAGGACGGCATCTTCGAGGCCGCCCTCGACCACGAGGCGCTCAACATGGGTCTGTCGACCGCCGCTACGGCCATCATACACAAGGCAACCCGCGACAAGCGGGACTGACGGCCGCCCAGTCCAAGTCACACCAGCGCAGGAACGATAGACGATGGACCTCAACTATGGTGCCGAGGCGGAAGCCTTCCGCGTCGAACTCGCCGATTTCCTGGCGGGGCATTGGCAGCCCGGCGACCGGCGCGGCAGTGCCCTGAAAGCCTACATCGCCTCCTTCCGGCAGGAGGCGACCAGCCGCGGCTACCTCTACCGCAACATACCGAAGCGGTATGGCGGCTCCGAACAGCCGATCGACACCGTTCGCGCCCAGGTCATACGGGAAGCCTTCGGCCGGGCCCGTGCGCCGATGGAGGTCTCCGGCAACGGCATGAGCATGCTGGTGCCCACCTTGCTGGACCGCGGCTCCGACGCGCTGAAGGACCTCTTCATTCCGCCGACCATGGCGGGGGATTACGTCTGGGGCCAGGGCTATTCGGAGCCGGGAAGCGGATCGGATCTCGCCTCCATCCGTTGCAGGGCCGAGCTTGCCGGCGACAAATGGGTGATCAACGGCCAGAAGATCTGGACCAGCCAGGGCGACCGCGTGACCCACATGTTCGCCCTGGTGCGGACCGAACCGCAGGCCAGCAAGCATGCCGGCATATCCTATCTGATCATCGATCTCGACCAGCCGGGCGTCACCCGCAGGCCGATCCGGCAGATGACCGGGGACGCCGGCTTCTACGAGTTCTTCTTCGATGACGTGACCACGCCGGCCGACTGGATCGTGGGCGCGCGCGGCGAAGGCTGGCAGGTCTCACGCACCACGCTGAAGCACGAGCGCGCCAACATCGGCTCGGCCGACGCGCTGGGTGGCCAGTTCGCCAAGCTGGTGGAACTTGCGGGCCAGGTGACCCGCTTCGGCCGGCCGGCCATCAAGGACCCCGAAATACGCCAGGCGCTGGCCAGGATCGAAGGGTGGGTGCTGGCGCATCGTTGCTCCAGCTACCGCCTGTTCTCCCTGGCAGCTGCCGATGAGCCCCCTGGCCTGGTCGGCCTGATGATGAAGCTCCTGGTCACCGAGACCGGCCACGACATCGCGATGCTGGCACAGGAACTGATCGGCGACGAGGCGATGCTGGAACCCGCGCCGCCCGGCACGCGCGGGCGTGGCGTGGAGAAATGGCTGGACCAGATCATGGGTTCGCTGGGCAACTCCATCGCCGGCGGCACGACCAACATCCAGCGCAACGTGATCGCCGAACGCGGGCTGGGCCTGCCGCGCGAGCTGGCCCTTGGAAACGACGCATGAGGTTCCACCAATCCGAGGAACAATTGGCCATACAGGACGCGCTGCGCGGCACGCTGGCAGACGCGCTGCCGGCCGGACGGCTACGCACGCTGGTCGACGACCCGGCAGATTTCGACCGGCCCAGCTGGGACGCGCTGATGGCCCTTGGGCTCGGCGGCCTCGCTTTGCCCGAAGAGGCCGGCGGCAGCGGCCTGGGGCTGGTTGACCTGGCTATGGCGATCGAGGTGCTGGGCGACGGCGCGGCCGCAGGTCCGATCGTGCAGCATCTGCTCACCGGCCTGGCGGTGGCGCGATCGCGAAACGAGGCCGCCGCAGCACATCTGCCCGGCCTCGCCGCCGGCACGACCGTGGCGACGATGGCCTGGGGTGGCGACTGGTTGCCCGAAAGCTGGGCCTTGACCCTGGAGGACGGCAAGGTGTCCGGCAGCGTCCGCTTCGTGCCAGGCGCGTCGGCGGCTGCCCTGTTTCTGGTCGGCACCGCTGGCGGCGGGCTGGCTCTGGTGAGTGGCGGCAGCCAGGTCACCGTCGCGCCGATGCCCTCTGCCGACCGCAGCCGGCGGGTCAGCACCGTCACATTCGACCGGGCGCCGGCGGCCGAACTGTTTGCGCCGGGTGATGCCGGCGTCGCCGGGCTGTTCGATGCCGCGCTGGTGCTGACCGCAGCCGATGCGCTGGGCGGTGCACAGCGCTGCCTCGACATGTCGGTCGCCTACGCCAAGGAGCGGGAGCAGTTCGGTCAGCCGATCGGCCGCTTCCAGGCGCTCAAGCATCAGCTGGCCACCATGGCGCTGGAGGTGGAGCCCGCCCGCGCCCTGCTCTGGTACGCCGCCTATGCGCAGGATTGCAGCCTTCCGGACGCGCGCCGCGCCGCGGCCCTGGCCAAGTCCCACATCGCCGACCGTTTCGTCTCGGTCACGCGGGCCGCCATCGCCGCGCATGGCGGCATTGGCTATAGCTGGGAGTATGGGTTGAACACCTGGTTCCGGCGAGCCTTGTTCGACCGCGCCTATCTTGGGAGTCCGTCGCTGCACCGTGAGCGGGCGGCGGAGCTGGCCGGATGGTGAGGGAGCTCTGCCCCTGGACCCCGCTCCCGGACAGCCGTCCTTAGAACCTATCGTTCAGCCTGCCTTACAGATGGGGGTCTGGGGCCTCGAGGCCCCAGCGGGGTCCAGGGGCAGAGCCCCTGGCCTTAACCAGACCAGTCTCGCAATCACCCAGGCGCCACCCCACGCACATGCAGCTTAGGATAAAGCGAATGCGGCGACTGCCAGTCTATACGCACGTCGCGATAGGAGAACAGCCACATGCCGTCCACCCTCGTCATCCTGTCCATGTAGACGCCGTGGTGGTCCAGTCCGATGTCGCTCAACACCTGGAAATAGCTTCTCCCCGTCGCCGTCGTGCCGGTAACTTCGATCATCGAACTGCTGAGGTGATGCCTGGTCAATGTCAGAGCCGGATTACCAGCGCTGCGGTCGGACAGGCGGGCCAGGATGGCCGCGCGCCCTGTGCTCTCGATCGCGCCAAAACGGAGGGTGCCGCCCTCCGCGAAGGTAGCGACCAGCGCGTCTGTCCGCCCGCGATCGCCATTGATCGTGTAGCGTGACAGCAGATCGCGTATCGCGACCTGGTCCTGCCAAGATTGCGTCATGGTCTGCCCGCCAGCCTGGCGCGCCAGTCGCCCGGTAGTCTGGCCGCCGCCAGTTCGCCGCCCAGCCTCTCGACAAGATCGGCCACGTTCGGCACGTCATCGATCAGGGCGGTCGAGTGGCCGCCGCTCCAGACATGCCTCCAGGCGCGGATGCCCGGCGGCAGTTGCGGACGATGCGGGCCCAGCGGGGGCGGCAGGTTGCCGGGATCGAGGCCCACTGCAACGATGGACGGTTTGAGAAAGCTTGCCGGCAGCCCCGCAATGGCGTCGGTGAACAGCACGTCTTCCGCCTTGGCGGAGACCAGCATGCGTTTATGTGCGGGCTCCGCGCCGGATTCCTGGGTGGCGATGAAGCGCGTGCCCATGACCACGAGATCCGCCCCCAGGGCCAGGGCGGCAGCAATGCCGTTGCCATCGGCGATGCCGCCCGCCAACATGATCGTACCGTCGAAGATACGCCGCAGCTGCGGCAGGAAAGCGAAAGGGTTCAGCGTGCCGGCATGGCCGCCCGCGCCGCCGCACACCAGCATCAGCCCATCGACGCCTGCCGCGATGGCCTTTTCGGCGAACCGAAGGGTCGTCACGTCGTGGAAGACGATGCCGCCCCAGTCATGCACCGCTTCCACCTCCTCGCGCGGGTCGCCCAGATTGGTGAGAACCAGGGGAACGCCATGCTGCCGGCACGTCGCGAGCCGGGCGGCACGCGTGCGCTGGTCCACCGCGGCCGAGGCGAGCAGGTTGACGCAGAACGGCGCGAACCTTTCGCCTCGGCCAAGGCTTTCCGCCTCGGCCTGCCGGATGGCGGCCAGCCACGTGCCGAGATCCTCCGGCGCGCGCGGGTTGCCGGACGGAAAGGCGCCGATCACGCCCGCGCGGCAGGCGGCTATGACCAACTCGAGGCTGGAGACGATGAACATCGGTGCCGCCATGACGGGCAAAGCGAGTTGCGACCAGTCGACCGTCATGTACGCTCCCTATTTGCAAGCCCGGGCTGACCTGCTACTCGCGTCATAGGTAACTAGGTGATACAGGCACGTCCAGCTAAGGATGTCAGGGTGGAGTGAGTATGCAGACGCGGTTTACCGAAGCGTTCGGGATCCAGCATCCGATCGTCCAGGGCGGCATGCAGGGCGTCGGTCTGGCGGTGCTCGCCTCCGCCGTCTCCAACGCCGGCGGGCTCGGCATACTGACCGGACTGACGCAGCCCACCCCGGCCGCCTTGTCCCAGGAGATCGAACGTTGCCGCGCGATGACCGCGCGTCCCTTCGGCGTAAACCTAACGGTGTTCCCCACCATGAAGCCGCCCCCCTACGAGGCGTACGCCCAGGCGATTATCGACAGTGGCGTGCGCATCGTGGAGACGGCCGGGCCGAAGGCGATGACGTTGTGGCCGATGCTGAAAGCGGCAGGAGTGAAGATCATCCACAAATGCACGTCGGTGCGCCACGCCCTCTCCGCCGAGGCAAAGAACGTGGATGCAATCTCGATCGACGGGTTCGAATGCGCCGGCCATCCCGGTGAGGAAGACATCCCCGGCCTCATCCTGATCCCCGCGGCCGCCGACAAGGTGCGCGTCCCGATGCTCGCCAGCGGCGGCTTCGGCGACGGGCGTGGCCTGGTCGCGGCCCTCGCCTTGGGAGCCGACGGCATCAACATGGGCACCCGCTTCTGCGCCACCGTCGAGGCGCCCATCCACGACAACGTCAAGCAGGCCTACCTCGCCAATGACGAGCGCGGCACCAACCTGATCTTCCGCAAGCTGCACAACACCGCGCGCGTGGCAAAGAACACGGTGTCTGACGAGGTGGTGCGGCGCCTGGCCATGCCGGACGCCACGTTCAAGGACGTGGCCGAACTGGTGCGCGGCGACCAGGGCCGCATCGTTCTGGAAACTGGCGATGTGGACGCCGGCATCTACTGGGCAGGCCAGGTGCAAGGCCTTATCCACGACATCCCCTCCGTACGCGGCTTGATCGACCGCATCATGACAGAGGCGGAGACGATCATCGGCGGCCGGCTTGCCCGGCTTGTCGTCCAGACCCAGACAGCAGCCTGAAAAGGAGCATTCCCTTGGCCGAGGCATACATCGTCGAAGCAGTGCGCACGGCCGGCGGCCGGCGCAATGGCCGGCTTGCCGGTTGGCATCCCGCCGATCTGGGCGCCCAGGTGCTGAACGCGATCGTGGACAGGACGGGGATCGACCCCGCGGCGATCGACGACGTGATCATGGGCTGCGTCACCCAGGCCGGCGAGCAGGCAAGCCATGTCGGCCGAAACGCTGTGCTGGCCTCCAAGCTGCCGACCAGCGTGCCGGCAGTCACCATCGACCGCCAATGCGGCTCGTCGCAGCAGGCGCTGCAATTCGCCGCCCAGGCGGTGATGTCGGGCACCCAGGATGTGGTCATCGCGGCCGGTGTGGAGAGCATGTCGCGCGCGCCGATGGGCCTCGCTCTGGTGCCGGGCAGCGCCCTCAACCCGAACAGCGCCCACACGCTGGAGCGCTTCGGCGTCAGCGGCTTCAGCCAGTTCGGCGGCGCCGAGATGATCGCCAAGAAGCACGACCTGTCGCGCGCCGCGCTCGACGCCTTCGGTCTGCGCAGCCACCGCAACGCGGCCGAGGCGACGCGCTCGGGTGCGTTCCAGGCCGAGATCATCCCGCTCGACGTCACCCTGGCGGACGGCAGCAAGGCCGTGCACGAAAAGGACGAGGGCATACGCTACGACGCCACGGCCGAGTCGATGGCGGGCGTCAAGCTGCTGCAGGAAGGCGGCGTGATCACCGCGGCGACGTCCAGCCAGATCTGCGACGGCGCGAGTGCGGCACTGGTGGTCTCCGAAGCGGCGCTCAAGCAGCACAGGCTGACGCCGATCGCCCGCATCGTGAACATGACCGTCACCGGCGGCGATCCCGTGATCATGCTGGAGGAGCCGCTCTTCGCCACGCAGAAGGCGCTGCAGCGTGCCGGCCTGACCATCGACGACATCGACCTCTACGAGGTGAACGAGGCGTTCGCGCCGGTGCCGATGGCCTGGCTGAAGGTGGTCGGCGCAGACCCGGACAAGCTGAACGTGAACGGGGGCGCCATCGCGCTCGGTCATCCGCTCGGCGCGTCGGGCACCAAGCTGATGGCGACGTTGCTCCACGCGTTGAAGGCGCGGGGCAAGAAATACGGCTTGCAGACCATGTGCGAGGGCGGCGGCGTGGCCAACGTGACGATCGTCGAGGCGCTCTGACCGGAGATCGCCGGAGCATCCGTAGGTGCGGGATTGTTTGTCGGATGCCTGCCAGGTCGCGTGACCCTCAGGCTCGGGTCTTGCGGCCGGGCTCGCCTGCCCCGCCCAGCAGCCTGATCAAACCCTCCTGCGCCACGGATGCGATCAGCACGCCGTCCCTGCTGTAGATCAGCCCCCGCGACAACCCGCGCGCACCCCCTGTCCACGGGCTGTCCTGGACGTAAAGCGACCAGGCATCCACGCGCAGGTCGCGATGTATCCACAATGCGTGATCCAGGCTCGCCTCCTGCATGGGATCGGTCAGCCAGTGCTGGCTGTGCGGCAGCAGGGACGCACCGAGAAGCATCATGTCCGAGGCATAGGCGAGCAGCACGCGATGCAGCACCTGGTCAGGCGGCAGCGGGGCCACGGCCCTGAACCAGTATGATTGTTGCGCCTCTTGCGGTTTGCCGGACAGCCGGAGATCCGAGCGTGTCGGCCGGAATTCGATCGGCCGCTGTACGGACAGGCTCGCCAGCCGCGCCGGCAGGATCTTGCCGGCGTGCCGTGCGGCCACCACCAGCTCGTCTTCGCAGGCTTCAGGCGGCGGCACGTCGGGCATGGCGAGCTGATGGTCGAGCCCCGCTTCGGCGACGTGGAAGGACGACGCCAGGTTGAGGATGGGCTTGCCATGCTGGATTGCCACCACCCGGCGGGAGCTGAAGCTGCCGCCGTCATGATCATGCGCGACCTGATAGACGATGGGTATCGCCGGATCGCCCGCCCGCATGAAGTAGGCGTGCAAGGAATGCGGCAACCGCTCTGCCGGCACCGTCCTGCAGGCCGCCATCAAGGCCTGCCCGATCACCTGGCCGCCGAACACGCGGGCGGACCGTGCCGACGCGCGTCCGCCGCGGAACAGATCCATCTCGATCTGCTCCAGGCCCAGCAACTCGACGAGATTGCCAAGCAGTTTCGTTCTGACAGCTTCCGGCGTTTGCGTCGTGTCGGCGGCCATGATCACCTGTTTTATGGCTGGAGAGATTTGCTCAACTAACTTGTCTAGCTTATCTACCTAACTGCAGAACGCCCCCCGGCTATGCAAGGCGGATGTGAGACCCGGATGAACTTCGACCTGTCCGACGAACAGAAGATGCTTGCCGAGCAGATGCGCGGCCTGCTCGGCAAGCGGGCGACGCCGCAACGGCTGCGCTCCCTGATAGACGCTGGCCAGGAGTGGGACGAGCCACTCTGGCGGGAGCTGGGCGAACTGGGATTCCTCGGCGCTGCCGTTCCGGACGTCTATGGCGGCCTCGGCCTGAGCGAACTTGATCTCGGCGTAATCAGCGAGGAGCTCGGCCGCGTCAACGCTGCCGTGCCGTTTTTCTCCTCCGTGGTACTCGCCGCCGACGCGATCGGGCTCGCCGGCACGCAAGCCCAGAAAGCGCGATATCTGCCCGGCATCGCGTCCGGCGAAACGGTGGCGACCTTCGCCTATGCGGAAGGGTCTGCGGGCTGGTCGGACCCTGCGGTGCACGCGGTGCTGGAGGACGGGCGGCTGACCGGCACCAAGTCGCCTGTCGCCGACGCGGGTGTCGCCGGCCTGGCGGTCGTGCTCGCGAAGGCCGGCGGACGGCTGGCGCTCGCGGTGGTCGAGCTGGAGCAGCCGGGCGTGCTGCGAACGAAGCTGGAGAGCTTCGACCAGTTGCGCGCGCATTACAGCCTGCGTTTCGAGAACGCGGCGGCGACTCCGCTGGAGGGCGCGGCGGCTGCGCGGGTGATGCCCATGCTTATGGACAGGGCGGCCGTGCAGGCCGCGTTTGAGGGCGTGGGCGGCGCCGAAGCCTGCCTCCACATGGCGCGCGACTACGCTGCGGGCCGCAAGATATTTGGCCGGTCGCTCGACAGCTACCAGGCGATCAAACACAAGCTGGCCGACATACTCGTCGGGGTCGAACTCGCCCGGTCGAGCGCCTACTACGCCGGCTGGGCGGCGGTCACCGGTGCCGAGGACCTGCCCACCTCCGCTTCCGCCGCCCGCCTGATGGCAATCGACGCTTTCGAGCGTGCGGCGCGCGAAAACATCCAGGTGCATGGCGGCATCGGTTATACTTTCGATGCCAACTGCCATTTCTACTATCGCCGGGAGCGGACGCTGGCGCTGAGCCTGGGCGGGCGCGAGCGCTGGGCCGACAGGCTGATCGCCCACATGCCGGGCCGGCAAGGCCAGGGTAACGCGCGCGGACGGGAGGCTGCCTGACATGGATTTCAACGACACGCCTGAGGAAGCCGCCTATCGCGTCGCAGCGCGCGACTGGTTGCGGCAGCATGCGCCTGCGCACGAGCTGCAGCCTGGCACGCGGCTCAGCGACAGCGAGGAGGTGCAGCGCGGCCGCGCCTGGCAGAAGCAGCTGGCCGATGGCGGCTACGCCGGCATCCTGCTGCCGCAATCCCTGGGTGGCAATGGCGGCACGATCGCGCAGGCGACCGTGTTCGGCGAGGAGGAGACACGGTTCCGGGTGCCGAAAGGCGCCTATGTCGGCATCGGGCTTGGCATGGCGCTGCCGGTGATCGGCAAGCATGGCACGCCGGCGCAGATCGCCCGGTTCGCGGCACCCACGCTGCGCGGCGAGATGACGTGGTGCCAGTTGTTCTCCGAGCCCGGCGCCGGTTCGGACCTCGCGGCCGTGCGGACACGCGCGGTCCGGGACGGCACGGACTGGGTGGTGAATGGCCAGAAAGTCTGGTCCAGCTGGGCCCATCTTGCCGATTGGGGAATCCTGATCGTACGGACCGATTCCTCGTTGCCCAAGCACAAGGGCCTGTCGTTCTTCGTCGTGGACATGAAGAGCCCGGGCATCGACGTCCGCCCGATACGGCAGATCTCCGGGGCTTCGGACTTCAACGAGACGTTCTTCACCGACGTCCGCATTCCCGACAGCGACCGCATCGGCGCCGTCGGCGATGGCTGGACCTGCGCGATGACGGTGCTGATGGGTGAACGGCTGAACCAGGGCGGCCACGGCAATGACGGCAGCATCACCGACCTGATACAATATGCCGCCGATACGCCGCGCGACGGCGGCACGGCGCTGGACAGCTCGGCGGTCCGCCTGAACCTGGCATCAGCCTATGCCGAGGAGCAGGCGGAGCGGCACTTCCAGGCAAGGCTGCGCACCATGGTGTCGCGCGGCGAGAATCCAGGCGCTTCGGCCTCCATCATCAAGCTCGCCTACACCAGCCGCTACCAGAAACTGGCAGGCATGGCGCTGGAGTTACGCGAACTGGCGGGCATCGCCCACGCGCCGGATGATATCGCCACCGCCAGGATCATGCGCGACTATATCTGGTCCACGGCGCTGCGCGTGGCAGGCGGCGCCGACGAGGTTCTGCGTAACCAGATCTCTGAACGCGTGCTGGGCATGCCGAGCGAGCTGCGCGCAGACAAGAATGTGCCCTTCAACCAGCTCTGACGGCGTGTTGCCCAGCGATCGCTTGCAGTGTCGATCAGTGAGCTATAACCTAGTTATATTTGTAAGCGTGTTGCCACCGCGCGTCCGGCGCGCCTGGAGCCTGTCATGACCATGTTTGCCGACCTCCTCAATGGCGTCGTCGCCATCGATCCGTCTGCGGATGCGATCGAGTTCCAGGAGGCTTGGTACAGCTGGGGCCAGCTTGGACAAACCGTCGCGGCGATCAGACGGGCGCTGCACGCGCTTGATCCGGGGCCGGGCGTCCGCATCGGCATCATGATGCGCAACCGGCCCTCGGCCTTCGCCGCCGTGCTGACCGCAGTCGCCGAAGACGCCTGCACCGTATCCATCAACTCCCTGCTGCCGGAGGAGCGGCTGCTGAACGATCTTCGCGGATTGCGGCTTCCCGTACTGGCGGCCGAACAGGCCGACCTGGAACGGCCCGGCGTGCTGGACGCGCTTCGCGAGAGTGGTTCCGCCGTCATACAGCTACCTGGCATACTCGCCGGCGCGGACCTGTTGGCCGGCTTCGAAAAGCCCACCGGTGCCGACATCCGCTACCACGAGCCAGGGGTCATCATCGAGATGCTGACCAGCGGCACCACCGGCGCGCCGAAGCGGATTCCGTTGCGAACCGCGGCGTTCGAGAAAAGCTTCCTCAGCGCCATGTCCTACGAAAAGGATCGGCGCCATGACGATCCGCCGAAATTGCGTTCCGGCGTGCAGATCCTCAACAACCCGCTCAGCCATATCGGCGGCCTATGGGGCGCGCTGACCTGCATACTGGGCGGACGCAAAGCCTGCCTGATCGAGAAGTTCAGTGTGGAGAGCTGGACCGCCGCAATCGTCCGCCACCGCCCGAAGGTGGCAGGCGCCGTTCCGGCCGGGCTGCGCATGATCCTCGACGCCAACATTCCGCCCGAGCAATTGTCCAGCCTGACCGCAATACGGACGGGGGCCGCGCCGCTGGATCCGGCAATCATCGCGGAGTTCTGGGAGCGCTACGCCATCCCGGTGCTGCAGAATTACGGGGCCACGGAATTCTCGGGCGCCGTCGCAGGCTGGACCATGCCCGATTTCCGCGCCTACCACGACAGGAAGATCGGCAGCGTCGGGCGGTTCCAGCCGGGCGTCGAGGGCCGGGTGATAGACCCGGAGGACGGGGCCGAGAAGCCGGCCGGCGAGGAAGGCGTGCTGGAAATGCGCTCGCGGCAGTTCGGCATCGGCGACGACTGGCTGCGCACCACAGATCGCGCGGTAATCGATTCCGACGGTTTCCTGTTCATACGCGGCCGCGCCGACAACGCGATCATCAGGGGTGGTTTCAAGGTGCATCCCGATGACGTCGTCGGCGTGCTGGAACGCCACCCCGCCGTGCGCGAGGCGGTCGTGGTCGGCCTGCCGGATCGCCGGCTCGGCGCGGTTCCTGTCGCCGCCATCATCCTCAAGGCCGGCGCAGCCGCCCCCAGCAGCGGCGAGCTTTCCGCCTACGCGCGCGAACAGCTACTACCGTATCAGGTGCCTGCCCGGTTCCTGATCGTGGACGACGTGCCGCGCACCCCGTCCATGAAACCGTCCCAGCCCGCCGTGCGGGCGATGTTTGCCGACGCCGCTCTTCAGGAAGCCGGCTGATCCACAATGCCCCGATCGGAGAGTGAGCGTGTCCAGCATCCTCGAAAGTGACGAGTGGCAGAAAGCCACACAGTACCAGATCACCGACGAAGACATCGAGCGCCAGCAGAAACTGCTCGGCTTCGATCAGGCCAACCGTGAGCGCGAGTACATCCAGACCGCCTCCACCGACAACATACGCAATTTCGCGCATGGCGTAGGCAACGACAACCCGCTGCACTGCGAGCCGGATTACGGCAGGACCACGCGCTGGGGCAGCGTGATTGCGCCTGGCATGATGGCCGGCATCATCAACGCGCCGATGAAAGGCGATCCGGTGCCAGACGAGATCAAGGCACTTCGCAAATCGCTGTTTCGCGGCATTCACGTCTTCGTCTCCGGATCCACATGGGATTGGTACCGGCCGATCTATCCCGGCGACACGCTGTTCAGCTTCAACGGCGAGGAGACCTGCGAGGTCAAGCAATCGGAGTTCGCCGGCCGCTCGGTGATCAACGTCCGGCGTGACGTCAAGGTGAACCAGCGTGGCGAGGTGGTGGCGGTCTATCGCATCCTGCGCGTGCTGACCGAACGCAAGACCGCCGCCAAGAAGGGGAAATACGCCGACATCAAGCCCGCCACCTACACCGATGACGAGATGGCCGGGATCGACGCCATCTACGCCGCCGAGCAGGTGCAGGGCGCCGCGGCCCGGCGCTTCGACCAGGTGCAGGTGGGCGACAGCCTGGGGAAGATGGCCAAGGGACCGCTGACCGTCACCGACGTGATCTGCTTCCACGCCGGCGGCTACGGCTTCGTGCCGTATGCGCCCACGGTCGGGCGGCTCGCGCATCACAACCGCAAACGCATCGCACCGTTCTACGTCAAGAACGAATACGGCATCCCGGACGTGGCCCAACGGCTTCACTGGGACCCGGTCTGGGCGCAGGCGATCGGCAACCCCATGGCCTATGATTACGGGGTGATGCGAGAGAATTACCTCTATCACTACCTGACTGACTGGTGCGGCGACGACGGCGTGGTGCTGCAGGTGCACGACGAGATACGCAAGTTCAACTACACGGGCGACACCCAGGTGATCACCGGCCATGTGACAGGCAAGCGTTCCGAGGGTAGCCGCAACCTGGTGGACGTTGCCGTCACTTTCACCAATCAAAGAGGCGAGGAGACGGTGAAGGCGACTGCCGTCATAGCGCTTCCCGCCCAGGGTGGAGCCGTACTGTATCCAGAGGTGCCGGCAGCGCTGGCGGAAAGAGCGGTGCAGATGATGGCCCGGCACTGGCAGCTCAGCGCAAAGCGATAACATGCGTATCACACTCTTCCAGAGGCAACCCCCATGCTAGACACCTCCTCACGCGTGGCGTTCGACGAAGATCATGCCATGTTCCGCGAGACGGTCCGAAAAGTGTTCGATCGCGCCCTGCTGCCAAACCTCGACCGTTTCGAGGTCGAGAGCTCGGTCGACCGGCCATTCTGGCTGGCATGTGGCGAGGCAGGCCTGCTGTGCCCGACGGTCAAGGAGGAGTACGGCGGCCTGGGCCTGGATTTCGGCTACAATGCGGTCGTGGACGAAGAACTCGCCTACGCCGGCTCGTCGGCCGGCATCACCCTGCAATCCGACATCGTCGCCGAATATATCGAGCGCTACGGCTCGAAGGAGCAGCGGGAGAAATACCTGCCCCGCATGGTCACAGGAGAAGTCATCACCGCGATCGCGATGACCGAACCAGGTGCCGGGTCCGACCTGCAGGGCATCCGCACGACAGCCAAGCGCGATGGCAATCACTACGTCATCAATGGCTCCAAGACATACATAACAAACGGCCAGTTGGCTGATCTGGTCATCGTCGTTGCCAAGACCGAGCCGGATCTCGGGGCGAAGGGGACGTCGCTGATACTGGTCGAGCGCGGGGTCGAGGGTTTCGAGCGCGGACGCAACCTAGACAAGATCGGCCAGCATTCCGCCGACACGTCCGAGCTGTTTTTCCAGGACGTGCGCGTGCCGATGACAAACTGTCTCGGTGAGGAAAACAAAGGCTTCATCTACCTGATGAGCCAGTTGCCGCAGGAACGTCTGTCCATTGCGATCCAGGCGCATGCCGCAGCCCAGCGCGCGTTCGATGAGGCTGTTGCGTTCGTCAAGGATCGGCGCGCCTTTGGCAAGACGGTGTTCGACTTTCAGAACACGAAGTTCACGCTTGCCGACCTGAAGACGCAGTTGCAGATCGGCTGGGCGCATCTCGACTGGGCGCTGCAGCGCCATGTCCAGGGCAAGCTTACGACCGCAGAGGCGTCCGCCGCCAAGCTGTGGCACACGGAGATGCAGGGCCGGGTGATCGACGCAGCCCTGCAGCTGCATGGCGGCGCCGGCTACATGAACGAATACATGGTGGCGCGGCTGTGGCGGGATGCGCGGGTGACGCGGATCTTCGGCGGCACGAGCGAAATCATGAAAGAAGTGGTCAGCCGTTCGATCTGAACATGGCGCAAGCAGCAAGCGCCACTTGCAGCCTGGAACGGCCGGCCAGCAATGACCGGCCAACCCGACCCGTCTGCTCGTCAAGGCAAGGCACCAATCCGGAGAAAAGGCGTGAGTGAAGTAGCTACGATGACGATCGAAGGGGAGGTCGGTGTGCTGACGATCGACTCACCGCCGGTCAACGCGTTGGGGATCGCAACGCGGCGGGGTCTCGACCGTGGGTTCCGCGACTTCGCCGGCAACCCCGCAATTCGGGCGATCGTCCTTATCTGCGGCGGGCGCACGTTCTTCGCCGGCGCTGACATCACGGAATTCGGCAAGCCGATGCAGGAGCCCGGACTGCAGGACGTGTTCGACATCATCGAAGACGGTGTCAAGCCGGTCGTGGCCGCAATACACGGCACCGCGCTGGGCGGTGGACTGGAGCTGGCTTTGATCTGCCATTACCGGGTGGCTGTTCCGTCCGCGCGGCTGGGCCTGCCCGAAGTCCATCTCGGTCTGCTTCCCGGCGCCGGCGGCACGCAACGCCTGCCGCGCATCGTCGGAGTGGATGCGGCACTCGACCTCATCACCTCTGGCCGCCAGCTCAGCGCGACACAAGCCAGGGAGCTTGGCGTGGTGGACGAGTTGGCCGGAGAAGGCCGGCTGCGAGAGGACGCGATCGCTTTTGCCCGCCGGTTGCTGGCCGAAGACCGCCCGCTTCTGCGCGTGCGCGACCGCCAGGACATGATCGAGCCGGCGCGCGGCAAGCCGGAAATATTCGCCGATTTCCGCCGCAGGAACGCGCGCAGTTTCCGCGGCTTCAAGGCGCCGGAGAACATCATCAAGACGATCGAGGCCGCCGTCGCCCTGCCTTTCGAGGAAGGCATGAAGCGCGAGGCCGAACTGTTCGCCGATCTCTACGAGAGCACGGAGTCCCTGGCACAGCGTCACGTGTTTTTCGCCGAACGCCAGACGTCCAAGATCGCCGACGTGCCGGCCGACACGCCTACCCTGCCGGTCAGGTCCGTGGGCGTGATCGGCGCCGGCACCATGGGCGGCGGCATCGCCATGAACTTCGTCTCGGCCGGCATTCCGGTCACGCTGGTGGAGATGGACCAGGCCGCGCTTGATCGTGGATTGTCCGTCATACGCAAGAATTACGAGAACACCGCGAAGAAAGGCCGGATGACCCAGGCGCAGGTAGAAGCCTGCATGGGACTGATCACGCCGGCGCTCTCGCTTGATTCCCTGGCGGAGATGGACCTGATCGTCGAAGCTGTTTTCGAAAGCATGGCGGTCAAGCAGGACATATTCGCCAAGCTCGGCCGCGTGGCACGGCCGGACGCCATCCTGGCATCGAACACGTCCTTTCTGGATCTGGACGCGATCGCCGAAGCCACCACGCTCCCCGAACGCGTGATCGGGTTGCATTTCTTCTCTCCCGCCAACGTCATGCGTCTGCTGGAAGTGGTGCGCGGCGCCAGGACGTCGAAGCAGGTTGTAGCCACGGCGATGAAGCTGGCCCGGCAGATCGGCAAGATCGCCGTGTTGAGCCGCGTCTGCAACGGCTTCATCGCCAACCGGTTGATGGCGCCGCGCATGGCCCAGTCCGAAGCGCTCGTGTTGGAAGGTCCGACGCCCGCCGAGATCGATCGCGTGATCTACGACTATGGTTTCGCGATGGGACCTTTCCAGATGATCGATCTCGTTGGGCTGGACGTGATCGGGCGGGACGCCAACGTGCGCACGCTGCGTGGAGATCTTGTCGCACGTGACCGGCTTGGACAGAAAAAGAACGGCGGCTTCTACGACTATGACGAAGCGCGCAAGCCGACCCCGTCGCCTGTAGCGGCCACGATCATCGCCGATTTCGCCAAGAGCGAAGGCGTCGCTGCCGGAGGGCCGCAGAGCGATGCGGACATCCTCACGCGCCTGCTCTACCCGATCGTCAACGAGGGTGCCAGGATACTCGAGGAGGGCATCGCCCTTCGCGCAGGCGACATCGATATGGCTGCCATCCTGGGGTATGGCTGGCCGGTCTATACCGGCGGCCCGATGTTCTGGGCCGATACGGTGGGGTTGCCGACGATCGTGGCGAGGCTGAAGGAGATGCAGGCGGCACACGGCGATGCGTTCGCGCCGGCACACCTGCTCGAGACCATGGCTGCTGAAGGCAAGCGGTTCAGCGAATAAGCAGTCTTACACCGCAAAACAGGGAAAGTAGGTCGCCAATGGGCGTGTTGAACGTAGCAGAACCGGACTTCATGCAGGATTCGGACATACAGATGTTCTCCGATTCCGCGGACAAGTTCTTCAAGCGCGAGGCGCCGCCGGAACGGATCGCCCGCTGGCGCGAAGCGGGCCAGGTTGACCGCGACATCTGGACACGCGCCGGCGAGATGGGTTTCCTGGGCGTCAGCATACCAGAGCAGTTCGGCGGCGCCGGCGGCGACTTCCGGCACGACGTGGTGCTCGCCCAGCAGCTGTCGCGCAACTCCTGCGAGGGGTTTGCCCTGTCGTTGCACAACGTAATCGTGCTGCCTTACGTCAATTTGCATGGCACGGAGGGCCAGAAGCAGCGCTGGCTGCCAAGACTTTGCAGCGGCGAGCTGATTTCCGCTATCGCGATGAGCGAGCCAGGCGCCGGCTCGGATCTGAAGTCGATACGCACCACGGCGCTGCGTGACGGCAACGGCTACCGGATCAACGGATCCAAGACGTTCATATCGAACGGGCAGCTCGCCAACTTCATCATCGTGGTCGCCAAGACGGACCCCTCTCTCGGCTCACGGGGCGTGTCGCTCCTGGTGGTGGAAACCGACCAGGCGGAGGGTTTCCGCCGGGGCAGGAACCTCGACAAGATCGGCAATGACGCACAGGATACGTCGGAGCTGTTCTTCGACGACGTCTGGGTACCCGCCGACAACCTGCTCGGAAACGAGGAGGGAAAAGGCTTCTACCAGCTCATGGCCGAACTGCCACGCGAACGTTTGCTCATGGCGATCGGTGGTGTCGTCACCATGGAACGCGCGCTGGAGACGACGATCGACTACGTGAAGAACCGGCCGGCGTTCGGCCAGACCATCTTCGATTTCCAGAACACGCAATTCAAGCTGGCAGAAGCGAAAGCAAAGGCGACCGTTGCCAAGATATTCGTCAATGACTGCCTGAGGAAAGCACTTGATGGCACCCTCGACAATGAAATGTCGGCCATTGCCAAGCTTTGGGTGACGGAAACCGAATGGCAGATCGTCGATGAATGTTTGCAGCTGCATGGTGGTTACGGCTATATCAACGACTACCCGATCGCACATATGTTTCGCAACTCTCGCATACAGCGTATCTACGGTGGTTCGAGCGAAATTATGAAGGTGCTTATTGCCCGCGGTTTGTAGTCCATTGTCAACGGCTGCGCTGTTGAGTGGAACAAATTGATCTCCTGCCCTTTGCTCTTACACAGGTTGCTTTAGAAAGCATTGAAAGAACAGTGGCTCTGCCCGACTATGGCTTTGAGATATGGCCCCTCGGCGAGAGGCCTCCGCATCCGCGTTGATGACGTGCTATAAGACAGCCGCTTGTGGTGCCTCGACGATGCCCACATATCTCTTTGAAGCGGCGTTTTATGTCCACACGAGCTGCTACGGGTCAGCTGCAAATGTATCGATTGCAAAAAGCACGACTGTCATTCGCCGTGATCTTGGCCAGCCTACAGCGAGATTTCGCCAGTTCTCCTCCTACACCAAAAGTAAGCGCCCCAGCCGCCAATTTCCAAAGAAGCCACAAGCGTGCTGGCCACAGCCGCCCGACACCGCCGTTTCCGGTCCGGATGCTCCAACCCAATCACCGGCAAAAAGACGGCAAGCGCAGCGCCATCAGGCTGTTCCAGGAGCACCGCCTCAATTGGCGCTATCGCCTCCGAAAGCAGCCAGAACGGCGGCGCCGGGGCCGGTAGACAGCCGCCAGTTCCGCCGACACCTGCAGCAATTTCAGACAGGCGCGCAGCAGGTCGGCGACGTCGGCGCTTTTGTCAGCCGGGCGCTTCTCCGGCCGCGCTCGCAGGAAGGAGTCCCGCCCAAGCTGCGGCCGCCGCTCGAGCCAGTCGGCTGCCGCTTGCATCTCTGCCCGCGAGACGAGTTGCCGCCACAGCGCCTCGGCCTCGCTAAACGCCGCCTTCGCCCCGTCGGCATCCGGCGGGAGCAGGCGAGAGCGCAGCTGGGTCAGAATGGCGGCCATCACCAGCCATTCGCCCCAGCGCGCGAGGTCAAACCCGTCGCCATCCGGCCGGTCTAGAGCCGCATCCAGCGCCGCCACGAAAATCCGATCAGCGCGGAGATCGGCAGCTTGGCCAGTTCGATCCTCTGCGCGCGGGTCATCTCCAGCAGCCAGGCGAGTGAGCTTTCGATCTCCTCGGCCGGCAACACCGGCGCGCCGCTCGGTGCGGCTGTTCGGGGCGGGTCCTTCCAGGCAGTGCCTGTCGGAGTGTCTTGCGAGGCACCCGATATGGTGCAGGAGAACCTGGCGCCATCGCTGTGTTTCGAGAAGCCAATTATGTGCGTATCTTCGAGCGCGCGGCGTTCGACGCGCTGGTGCGCGAGATAGTGTCCGCGCTCATGGTGGAAATTTTCTTGCAGGAGCGGGTGTAGGTTGAGGTGGCCATCGGATCGTCTGGCT